>CAJWWR010000024.1 GCA_913048245.1 uncultured Prochlorococcus sp.
ATATACGTCTCTGAACAAAGTCCAGATAAATTAGGTAGCACTGTATCTAGCTTAATTCCAGAAAGCAATTTTAAGTTATTTACAAAGGTAGATTTTAGTATTGGTAGAAACAATAAACTTCTAGATTATTTATCAATTCAAGAAATCAATAATTTAATAGTTTGTGGCTTTGAAACACACATATGTGTTCAACAAAGTGTTTGCGATTTTTTAAGAGAAGGCTATAAGACTTATATTATCTCAGATGCGATGGCGAGTAGAAATTTAATTGATCATGAAATCGGATTACAAAGGATGCTAGCTGAGGGTGCAACTATTGCTAGTTCAGAATCAATTATTTTCGAAATATGCAAAACTTCATCTAGAAAAGAATTTAAACAAATAAGCAATATTGTTAAACAAAAATAGTTAGAGGACTGGTTTTTTAGTTAGAAATATTTTAAATTTTAAAAGAATGTCTTTTAGTAAATGAAAATATTTGGAGATAGCTTGCTTTACTCAACCTTATTTTTCTTATTAGGAATCTTATTAACACTAATAATTTCTAGGTTCTCAAAATACTCATTAAAAAAAATATCAAAAAGAACAAAAACTAATTTTGATGATTACGTATTTGCCTCTATTACAAATCTAATAAAACCCGTTGGATTTCTTCTTTCATTATATTTTTCTTTAGATTATTTTTTTGTTGATGAAATTAAATTTATATCAATCATATTAAATTTAGAGAAATTAATAATTCTTGTAATTGTTATTAAAACTCTAAATAAGATTTTAATTAGATCCTTTAAAGAAACTACAGACAAGATAAATGATCCTTCAATAATATCCATGGTTACTTCTTTAACGCCTTTAATAAAGGCGTTAACTTGGACCATTGCGTCAATATTTTACCTCCAAAATATTGGTGTACAAATGACAGCTATTTGGGCTTTACTAAGTGCTGGAGGCATAGGCGCTGGACTTGCATTAAAAGATCCTGTTCAAGAATTTTTTGAGTACATTACCATTCTCCTAGATAAGCCCTTTCAAAAAGGTGAATTTATAAAATCTAATGGCGTTATTGGTATGGTTGAGAGAGTAGGAGTTAGATCATCAAGAATTAGAAGTATTAATGGAGAAATTATTGTAATGAGTAACAGTTCACTTACAAATGGAATAATTGCAAACTATGCACAGATGGAGAAAAGAAGACTAGTACATAAATTAGGAGTAACATACGAAACCCCTTCAGAAATCATGAAGAAAATACCATTAATTATTGAAAGCATTGTCAATAAAACAAATAATGCTTCATTTGACCGTTGCCATTTTACAGACTTTGGGGATTTCAGTCTCAATTTTGAACTTGTTTACTACATCCCAACTAATGATTATTTAGCCGCAATGGAAGCTCAACAGGCAATCAATATTAAAATAATTGAAGAATTTAAAACAAACAATATTGAATTTGCATTCCCTACTCAGACGTTAAATATCAACGAGGTTAATGGCGAATGAATCACAAACTTCTTGACTTAATTGCCATAGTTTTTTTGAAAGTGAATAATCATTTGCCTCCTGACTAACATTAGCTTCTAATAATTTATGTTTCCGATATGAAATCAGTCTATTGCTTAGATGGATATAATTTAAATCATTTAGATCTTGGTTCATAGATATTAAATATAAAAGTTTGCCTGCTTCATTCACATTTTCAGAAATACCTAAAACTTTTGAAACTAATGTTGAAAATATTTTATATCCAATTTTGTTGAATTTACTGCTATATCGAAAAAAGCCAAGTCCATCTTCTGGAATAACTAAGCCTGGAGCCCATGTTATTACCGAGACTTTATATTGATTGTTTTGCAATATCCTGGAGAGTTCTTTAGCAAAGAGAATATTACATAACTTACTATTTTTATAGGCTTTATCTGCATTAAAATTATTAAAAGTTCCCATTATTGTTTTTCTAAAAGCCGAGAAATCACTCAGACCTGCCTTCTTTCCTACATTGCCACCTGGACTTTTGGGATCATGTACATCTGATGAAGTAATTATGATTCTGCTTCCCGTCCTATCCGCAATATAAGGAATTAAATTGTTAGCCAAAACAAAATGCGATAGGTGATTAATTGCAAAAGTCAATTCTACACCTTGCCTAGAAACTTTCGGATACTTTGAACCCGTATATTGAATACCAGCATTTAGGATTAATATATCTAATTTTACTTCTTTAGTTTCAAAGAAATCCGATATTTTCTTAATATTCCTAAGATCCGATAGATCAATTTCATTGATAATCTCTAGATAATTATTAAAAAAAACAGGTTCTAAATATTCAGTTAATTTAGCTAGAAACTGATCTTTTCTTCGTTGTGATTTTATAGGAATAAAAACATAATTCTCATACTTCAAAAAACTAATTACTGCATGTAAACCTATTCCCGAATTACCGCCTGTAATAAAAACATTTTTACCTGATTCTCTTAACACTTTAATAGTTGAAGCTATATCAAAATATTAATATGCAAACTTATAATTTGGAATTTGTTAAAGAATATGAGGACCCTAAATACATATAAATTATTGTTAAAACACACGTATCTCAAAAACATTTGCCATAAATATTTATTATTATAAAAATTCTTCTTATTAAGATTCTTTGATGCAAAACATATTAAGAATCGCACACAAGTTTTTTTTAATACAAAGAAACTATATATTTAATAGTCTAATTTCATGAAAAATGAACAATTGCCAGATGTACTTGTTTTAGGCGCAGGCCCTGCAGGAATGGCAATTGCTTCTGCATTGGGAAAAGAGAATTTAAAGGTAGATGTTCTTTCACCAAAAGGTCCTGAGGAACCATGGCCCAACACCTATGGAATTTGGGGTACTGAAGTAGATCAACTAGGTTTAGAAAATTTACTGGAATATAGGTGGAAAAACACTGTAAGTTTTTTTGGAAACGGCTCTTCTGAAGAACATCATCACGAAAATAAACCAACAAAGCATTTATTAGATTACGGATTATTTGATAAAAAGAAACTTCACTCTTATTGGCTTAATGAGTGTAATGATTCTTTTATAAATTGGCACGAAGGATGGGCAAACGAAATAAAATTCGAAAAATATAAAAGTACAGTCACAACTAAAGAGGGTAAGGTCTATTCCGCTAGATTAGTTATTGATGCAACGGGTTATGATCCTGTTTTTCTTAAATTAAGATCTTCAGAACCAGTCGCAGTACAAACCTGCTACGGGATAGTAGGTAGTTTTAGTAAACCACCTCTAGAGAAAGATCAATTCGTTTTAATGGATTATAGAAGTGATCATTTAACTGAATCACAAAAAAAAGAGCCGCCAACCTTCCTTTATGCAATGGATATGGGGAACGGCAAATATTTCCTTGAAGAGACACAACTTGGGCTTGTCAAACCATTTACAATGGATGAACTTAAAGAAAGGCTAGAAAAAAGATTAGCGCATCGAGATATTGAAATCACGAGTAAGCAACATGAGGAGTTGGGATTATTTTTACCAATGAACATGCCAATCCCTGATTTTAGACAACCAATTTTAGGATATGGTGGCGCCGCATCTATGGTTCATCCTGCTTCTGGTTATTTATTAGGCAATGTCCTTAGAAGAGCTCCCCTTGTTGCAAAAGCTATATCAAAAGCGATGACTGATCATAAATTACCTACTATGCTTATCGCAAAAAAAGGATGGGAAAGTCTTTGGTCAAAAGAACTTATTAGAAAAAAATCTCTTTATCAATTTGGACTAGAAAAACTAATGAGATTCGATGAGAAACTATTAAGAGAATTCTTCGAATGTTTCTTTAAATTACCTAAATCACAATGGTACGGATTTTTAACAGATACACTCTCTCTAAAAGAAATAGTTAATGCTATGTGGGTAATGTTTTTAAGGGCACCTTGGAGTGTAAAGAAAGGTTTAATGATAATGAGAGGCAGAGAGTTTAAAATGTTAATGAGAATTATTTTTCCCAAAATTTAATAAATTTAATGAGGACAATATTGATAAGCGGTGCAAATAGAGGCATAGGTCTCAAAATTGCCCACAAATTATTAAAAGAAGGTAATAGGGTAAGTATTGGGATTAGAAATCTAAGTTCTATAAGCAACGGAATTTTAGACCCAAAAGAATGGTCCCCTAATCAATTACTTATTAATCACTATGATGCTTTAGAGATAAATACTGCCAAAAAATGGATCGATAATACAAAAGAAAAATTTGGATCTTTTGATAGTCTAATAAATTGTGCCGGAGTTTTTTCAAGAATACCTTTTCTGTATGAAGATTCTGAGAGAAATGAGATAATAAAAACAATGAATATTAATTTTCTATCTATTTGGGATCTTTGCCGTTTGAGCTGGGAAGAACTTGTTTCTTCTAAAAATGGGAGAATACTAACCTTAGTTTCTATGAGTGGTAAAAGATCAAAGGGAGATTTAGCAGCCTATACTTCATCAAAATTTGCCTTGATGGGCTTATGTCAAACAATACGTAATAATGGATGGGATAAAAATATTCGATTAACAGTTATCTGTCCAAGCTGGGTCAATACTGATATGGCAAAAGAAGTAAAATCGACTAACAAGTTTGATATGACTCAGCCTGAAGATATAGCGGAGTTCTGTTCAACAATTCTAAAAATGCCCAAACAATCCGTCCCTTTTGAAATCTCCTTGAATTGCAATCTTGAAGTCTAATTAATACAGATAATTGAATACGATATTGACAACATCGCAATTGTAATTAGAAAGGCTTTTATTCTATTAGTTAACAAAGAGAACATAGAAATATCTTCTGCAAAATACCCCCCAAAGCTACCTGTAATAAAAAGAATGATCATAGGAGTTGAACTAATCCCAAATGAATAAGCCAAGGAATTTAACAAGTCAATCTTCAAATAAATAAAGATGATTAATGATGTTGCAAATAATAGAAATGAAGCAAATAAAGTTATTGAGACTTCTGCATCTAAAGTATGAGGGATATTGCCCTTTAATTCAAATTGACTCATGCATTCTCTTAACTGTCTTTGAGATAATTCTAAGTAACCTGTTTCTGGGATCCTCTGAGATTTATATTTTCTTAAAAGCCTAGCCTGAAGAGTCTCAGGCTCTTTAGTAAGTATTGATGACAATAATTCATCAGGTTTCAACTTGTTTATTTTTTTATCCAGGTTATCTGTCTTTCCAATTCTATAGAGATTTCCTACTCTTATTAAATAAACATATCCCGACATTTGTACCTTGAAGATTTAAAATAATTTCTAATTAAATAATACTAAAATTCTCGCAAAAAAATAAAGATTTCACAAAATGAAAGAACATATTCTATATTCCTTCCGTAGATGTCCATATGCTATGAGAGCCCGTTGGGCATTACAAATATGTTGCATTGAGATGGAACTTAGAGAAATTGATTTAAAAAATAAACCATTAGATCTAGTTCAAAGATCACGATCACAAACGGTTCCTCTTCTTATATTAAAAAACGGAGAAACAATTCAAGATAGCCTTGATATTGTCATTTGGGCGTTAAATACTTCAAATCCAAGTAAAGTCAATGAATTTTTTGGTCAAAAAAACAGACCCGCAATAATGAAAATAATCGAGGAAAATGATAACTCCTTTAAATTTCATCTTGACAGGTTCAAGTATTCCAGCAGATATGATCAGAGTAAAAAATATTTCCACTATAAAAATTGTCAAAAGTTAATTAACAAATGGAATGAAATACTTGCTAAAAATAGTCTCCAAAAAAATTGGTTAGTAGGCCCAAATGAATCTATTGCAGATTGGTGTATATGGCCATTTGTTAGGCAATTTAAAATCGCATGTGAAAGTCAGAGAATCAAAGGTTATTTTGAAAAGCCAATTCAGGAATGGCTTAATTACTATATAGAACATCCTAGCTTTAGCATCGTAATGCACAAATATAAAACTTGGAATAATACAAATATTATGGTTAAGTTTCCTGTAGATTAATCTTCTAATGTTTTTCTTCTATCTATAATTTTTGCTAACTCCAAAAAATATCCTGCAGTTCTATATTTACCAATATTCTTTTCTTTCCCATCAATATCACTTCTTATTTCTGCCGTCTCAGCCATTATGAGGTCTAATTCATTTGGCTGTAAACTATACAAATCACCAAGCTCTACTTCCCTAGCAAGAAGATGACTCCTAAACCATTTTTCCTTACTTTCCTGAGGTGGGACATCGTATTGATTTTTATGCATAAAACTATAACTTGCCTGGATATTTTACATTAAAATAGTCAATTGAAATCAAAGATTTTATTGTTAAGCAATATTGCAAGGCCTATAATTAAAAGGGTCAATAAAGCGCATAATTCCGTCCAGTACAATAACCCTACTTTTTGTAATAAAAATGGAGATAACACCGTAAAAAAACCACCTGACAATAACAATTGAGCGAATAATTGTTTTGATGTAAAGATAGGCAGAGTTTTAGAAATATTCTTAGGATCAGAAAGTCTCAACAATAATAATCCAGAAGCTACTACTCCGGTAGAATTCCCAAATTCTGCGAGACTTTTTTCAAACCAATATTCCTCAAACACAAAAAACACAAAAATGCTAATACAAATAATATTCCAAATCAATCCAAAAGTAGTTAATAAAATTATAGGTTTTAAATTTACTAATATAATATTTACATTAAGGCTAGCCATTGAAGCAAAAATAAGTAAATCAGTTGATAATATACCGAGTTCTCTTTGAAAAATTTGTGAAATAAAATCAACATTTTTTGTTTTTTCTAAAACATATCTTACTAAAAGAGATCCAATCAGAATCAAGGGAAATACAGGGAGTGACTGGATTACATCTCTGGAAAATTCCCCAAAAAAGATTGATATAAAATTTACTATTCTTGCTAAGAAAATCCCAATAAAAATTGCAATTCCAACAAGACCAAAATTTATAGCTAGTGCTTTGAAATCATCAAAAAGATTTAAAGAAAATTGATTAACAAATTTATTTTCCTCCTGAAAATTTTCTGTAGAATTTGAGAATCTTAGGACTTTGCCGCAAAACACAAACAAGCTCCCTAAGAGAGAAGATGAAAGTAATCCCATAGTTGCCATTGCAAGACCAAGATCTAATCCTTCTGAAAAACCCAGCTTGTCAAAACTATTACCTAGAATAGTTGCCGCACCATGTCCACCTTCAAATCCCACCTCAATCAAGCAGCCCATAAGAGGATTAACATCCATAGATGGTTCTAGAAAATATTTCACAACTAAACCTCCCACAAAAAATTGTCCAAATCCCAAAGATATTGCAAGCAAAAACTGATTAAGAATAGGTTTAATTAATCCTTTAATATTTGGTATCGGCCTCCCCAGCATTAAGGAAGCAAATACTAAAGATAACAAAGGGGTTAGTGATCTTTCCCATATCTTGGTATTTTCCTCTGTAAATAAATTAATAACACCATAAGGACCAATTAATATTCCTACAAATCCGCAGATGACTGCAATAGGCAATCCAAATCTCTCTATCTTAATTGCTAAATTTATCTTTCGACCAATTAATAGAAGAAATCCAATAAGGCAAAAAAATAGTAGGCTTACTGCAAATGAGTCTGAGAATATATTTTTACTGCCTAAAAAAGAACTCAAAGACTGGAGATATTTCATCTTAAATGTAATTTAAAAGAGAATAAATTTCAATAAAAAAAGGCCCCTTAATTTTGAGGCCTTTTGAGTATTTGAATTTTAAATTTAGTCTTTAAGTGTAACTGTAGCGTTATCAATATTACCTATTGCATTTGTAACTCTCTTGAAGTCAAATCCTAGGGCTCTTAAAGCATGCCATAGATGACCTTGTATAAAGAAGAAACCAAAGTAATAATGAACATTTGCTAACCATGCTCTTGAAGTATATTCGCCATCGGGCAAATCAACTGTATCAATCCAATAAGGAGAAATACTAAATTTAAGTTGAAGTGGTTCACCAAAGAACTCAGTAGGGTAAACAGTTGTATTAGTTGCACTCCAGAAGGCAGCAATAATAGCCATCCAGCCGATACCAGCTAGTGACCAAGAAAGTACAGCTTCAGCGGATAATAAACCTTTACCTTTGAATTTTGTATATTCACCAACTTGCTTTGTAGCGATATGGAACGCACCTCCAGTGATCTCCACAAAAGCTAAGAAAGCATGTCCACCCATAACATCTTCAAGACTATCTATAGTCAAGAAATCAGCCTGATGATTCCAAATCTTAGAAAGATTCAAATCATATTCAACTTGTCTTACTGCACCAATTGCAGGATCATAGATGCCGTGAACTCTAGCCCACTCTACGAACCATATTACTGCTACACCAAAGAAAATAAGATGATGTCCAAGGATAAATGTCAATTTATCTGGATCATCCCATTTAAGAGTGAATTTTCTTGCTTTTGCAAATTCAGATTCTTCTAGATCCCCTGGTAAAAGCAATGAATGTAGAAGTCCGCCAGCGGCGAAAACCATTGATGCAATTAAGTGCACAATAGCTATTGCTACAACTGGTTTTGTATCCCCCATTAACACTCCATTAGCGTCAAACCCTATTCCAAGGGTTGCTAAATGAGGAAGAGCAATAAGAGGTTGATGACCCATTGGAACAGTGGGGTCAAATCTTGAAAGTTCAAAAAGGGTGAAAGCACCAGCCCAGAAAACAATTAATCCTGTATGCGCAATGTGCGCAGCAATGAATTTTCCTGTGCGATTAGTTACACCTGAATTACCAGCCCACCATCCGTAGGTGACATCTGGATTTCCATAGGTTTGCATTTAGGAAGTGATTAGCTTAATAACGTTCCGAGACTACAGTATATTTCACACAAGAGTTGTAATCACAACAAAATTGTAAAGGTTATTAATGCAAAGAATCTTAATTCAAATAAGATTCCAACCACAAAACCCTTTAATACAATTATGTTTTACCAAAATTTGCGCCGTAATAATTTAAAATCCAAAGAAATTCATTTGTTATTTAATGAATAATTTGTTTTTTAAAATCTCTTTTTGCTGACATAAAAAATTTTTTGTGTAATAAAAATATCTATAACTATTGCTTGAACTGTTAACAAATACTAAAAAGAGAACAAGTCCATAAAAAAAATGACTAGTACACAAAAAATTTCTTTAGAGATGAAGTCAGAATTGCACTACAAAAAGGCAGCAGAGGGATATAGGAAATCAAAGGAATATAGCAATATGGTCAACTTATATCCTGTCCTCCAAAACACTCTAGAGGATTGTAAAAACGAAAGCTTAATTCAGTAAAACCCTTTAGCAGGCCATATAGGATCAGAATTTAGGCGGCGAATATATCATATTGTTCATTACTATTTTTAATCATGAATTCCTTACAGCGCTTTATGTTGTAAACAGCTTCTGGATTCCATGGTTTCGTTTGAGAATATGGAGAGCTTTTCCAGTGTATACCTGGCTTTAAGAGTCCCTTCGATCTTAAGTAAGAAAGTCCAATCTCACTAATACCAAGTTTCTCTGCGGCTAAACGAGAGGAACTCCAGGAATTGCCCAACATTAATTATCAAATGTAGATATACCTTAATAACGCTTTTCAACATAAATTGAAAGAGGAAGATTTATGAAGAAATAAAAAACTATAAAAGAAGAAAGAAACTAACCCTTCTTTATCTCACTTTACATTCAGTATTATGAAATATAAAATTCTGATTTTTTATTAATGAAGATTTCCTCATGAAAACTAGAATTTTTACTTTTCTTAAAATCTTCATAATCGCTTGTTATTGATTCATTCTTCTCTAATTCCTGCCATCCCTCCTCCCATAGTTCTGAATTCTGAATTTCTTTCTTTGAAATAGTAATATTTATCTCCTCATCTAAAACTGATACCATTTGAAAAAATTCTTTTTCATTATCAATATAATGATTCAATAATACAAAGTGCCTTAGTCCTTTTATTGCTTTTGTTGAAGTCCAAGAATAATTCAATATACTAATCAAATTTATTTTTATTTTTTGAAATATTTTTATATTCTTCTCTAATCTGAGCCAACAATATTTTCCTCCGATTTAAATAATCATAAGATTCAATTCTTGTTTGGTGGTATCTCTCTTTTTTGGGAAGCTTCATCCAGCTATAAAAGTTTCGCTTAGTAAAGGGTAAAGATTTCCAAGGCTTATTTTGTTTATAAATTGATTTGTAATTAATAATCAATAAACAAAATATTATTAGCAATAAGATTAGATATTTCATTTTATGGATTTGTAATTCTTAAATTCAAATTAATTCGCAACCATTTTTCTAATTTATTCTTTTCCTTGAGTGAAATTATTTCTTGACAATTATCTCTTTCATGTTCACTAAATTTCCTTATGATAAATTCATTATTTTTAGCTTCATCATCTCCTATTATTATAACTGCTCTTACTCTAAGTTTATTAGCTTTTTTTAGTTGTTTAGTTATTGATAAAATACCTAAATCAAGTTCTGTCAGCAAATCAAAGTCACTCAGAGTTCGTGATAATTTCAAAGCAAAACATTCTGCATATTTCCCCTTATTAATAATATAAATATCGGTTTTCCTAATCTTCGAAAATTCTTCACCGGCTAGGATCATCAATCTTTCTAAACCAATAGCAAATCCTATTGCAGGTGTTTTTTTCCCGCCCATTTGATTGATTAAATTATCATATCTTCCTCCACCGCAAACTGTAGACTGTGAGCCAAGCAAACCACTCTTAATTTCAAAAGCGGTATGAGTATAATAATCCAAACCTCTAACGAGTTTATTATTCTCTGTGAAAGGAATTTCTTGATAATTTAGCTCCTGCTTGATTCGATTGAATCTCTCTAAACTGTTATCAGATAAAAAGTCTATTAATTTTGGTGCATCCTCAAGAAGTTTTATTGTTTCTGGATTCTTTGTATCAAAAATCCTTAAAGGATTTTGCGAAATCCTCTTCTGCGAATCTATATCAAGAAACTTACTATTAATATCTAACCAAGATAAAAAAGATCTTTGATAGATTGCTCTATCTTCAGAATTCCCTAAGCTATTAATCTCAAGATTTAAATCTTTTATCCCTATTCTCTTCAATAGATCCCAGGATAAAGCAATTATCTCTACATCACTTCTAATTGATTCATATCCAATAAATTCAAGGCCTAATTGATGAAACTGTCTTTGCCTACCTGCCTGAGGCCTTTCATACCTAAACATTGGCCCCATATACCAAAGTTTTTGTATTGGATTAGAAGAAAATTTCTCTATAAATGCCCTCACAATTGATGCCGTTCCTTCTGGCCTTAAAGTGCAAGAACGCTCACCTCTATCCAGAAATGTGTACATTTCTTTACTAACAACGTCAGTACCTTCCCCAATCCCTCTTATAAATAAATCTGTAACTTCGATAATAGGTGTCCTAATTTCTTTAATCGAATTTCTAAACATTTGCTGTCTTATAACTTCTTCAACTTTCTGCCACTTAACTAACTGATCAGGCAAGAGATCAGTTGTTCCTCGAAGATTTCTAAAATTAGTCAAAACAAAATCAAATAAACCTAAAAAATTAGTTTTTACAAATAAAAATTAAATTGAAACTTATTATGTAATAATTTTAATTTAACATTAGGGATTACCCTTGGGAACAAATAACTAAAAAGAAGTACCAATTGCGGAAACACGCCAAAACAATTACTTTGCGAATAGCACCTTTTGGAATTATATCTATGGGTGGAATTTCTCTTGCTGACTTTGCAATGGGAATTGTTAATTTAAAACTTATAGGGAAGAGTATTTTTTCTTCTTGGATTACCACCATGGGTGTTTTAGAATACTCACCAATTGCCAAGAAGCATAACCATCAAACTGATAATTCAAACTTTATTAATATTGATTTAATTAACGAAATTAAAGTTTATGAAACTAGATAAGAAGCTGAACATTTAGTATCAAAATATAACTGTTAAGTTGCACATAAAATGTCAGATAGTTAGTGGATGTAATGAGGTACTCAGGGACATAAACATTTAAATTGTTATTTCACCATGCATTACTTATTAGGGTTTTAATCCAATAATAAAACTTTAAAATCTAATGCACTCGCTTCATCTTTAGACATTTTTTTTGTCCATGCCCCCTGAACTGGTTGGTTCCAACGGAATCCTGCTTGCTTTGCTAACTCCCTTTGCTCATAGCTTACTATTGCTTTGAAAAGGAACCTTGGCTCACTTGCTTTTAAAAGCAATTCTTCTAAGTTTTCACATCTTTTAAAGACTTCTGATATGTAATAGCAATCTGACAAAGCCCTATGTAAATTCCAAACTGGTATTTTAAAAGCCAAGGCAAGATCTGTTACAGACGGTCTTGCCCTTAATCCTTTCACAAAAGACCAATTAATATCCTCCAGGCTACAAATCCATTTTTTGTTTAGAACTGGCAACTTTCCAATTCCAAACCATTTTTTATCAAACTCAACATTATGAGCAACTATTAAATCAGATGTTTCAACTAATTTTAGAAAGAAATTAATTCCATCTTTCCAAGGTTGCCTATAATGAGTTATCTCTGCGGCAATTCCGTTAATATCTTCCGCCTGGTTAATTGAAACTGGCAATAAAAAAGATAATTGAGAGAGAATAGTTCTAGATGAAACATGAAATAAAATACATCCAATTTCTATAAGTTCATTTTCTTTCTCATCTAAACCACTAGTTTCAGTATCCAGAATTAATAACGATTCGATCTTTTTAGCCTCTTTATTTTTTTGATAAGAATTATTTAAAATAATCTTCTCATTTGAATTCTGTGTGGATTTGCTTTTTAGTAAATCCAATTGATTTGAATCTCCTTTATTAGTAGAAACCAATTATTTAATAAATAACTTTTTATATCTTGACGCAAATTAAACTTTTTTCATTTAAATTAATATAAATAAATTTACTATCATTAAATTTTAATTACATTCTTATTTCCATAATCAATAAAAAGTTAAAAGATTTCAATAAAATTAATAATCTCATTAATTTTTTATAGGGACAATTTAATTTTGATATTTTATAAAATCAGCAATTAATAAATGACATACTCAAAATATCAATTTAATAATTTTTGTTTTTGGCCTTCAAATCCTAAGAAAATTATTGAATTTATTGGAGGCAGTTATTTAGCGACAAAACCTGATTTCTCATACAAAAGATTCATAGAAAGTTTAATTGCAAAAGATTATGCGGTACATGCTTACAAATACTTACCACAATTTGATCATCAAGAATTATCTATTAATGCATGGAAAGATTTTAGAAAATGCAAGAAGACAATAAATCGAAGAATTGGGAGAGATCTCGAATCTATCAGAATTGGTCATAGCTTAGGATGTAAGTTACATCTAATTTCTCCAGATGGGGGAAGAAATTGCGAGAAATTTGTCTCTATAAGTTTTAATAACTTTAGTGCTAATAAATCTATTCCTTTTCTTAAAAATGTTTCAAATAGACTTGACTTCAAATCTGAGTTTAGTCCAAACCCAAAAAGCACTTTGAGAATAATTGAAAATACCTATACTCAAGAGAATAATTTACTAATCAAATTTACTTCCGACAGCTTAGATCAAACCCCTTCTCTTCTTTCTTCGTTAAGGAAAAGAGTAAGTGATAAGTCTAGAGGAATTCTTATGAAAGGGAATCATACACTAATCGCTAGTGCAGGATTAAGAGAAGATTTACTAGGAGAATGGGCTGACGATAACCTTAAGAAAAAAACTATTGATAAGATATCGGAATTAATTGATAATTATGACTAAGCTTCTTTTCTTAACTTTTCCAAGACTGAACTATCTTCAAGAGTACTTATATCTCCACTTATTTCTTCTCCTGAGGCTAAAGATCTTAAAATTCTTCTCATTATTTTTCCACTTCTAGTTTTGGGTAAGGCCTCGCTTATAATAATTTTCTCAGGTTTAGCTATTATTCCAATTTCATCTATAACATGTTGTTTTAAGGCTTCAATTAACTCTGATGAACTATTGTAGGTCTTTTCCAATGATACAAAAGCGACAATAGACTCTCCCTTTAAATTATCCTTTTTACCAACGACAGCAGCTTCTGCAACAGATTTATGACTAACCAACGCAGATTCTATTTCCATAGTTCCTAATCTATGTCCAGAAACATTGATAACATCGTCAACTCTTCCCATAATCCAGACATATCCATCATCATCTATTCTTGCCCCATCTCCTGAGAAATAAACGTAGTTTTGATCTTCACATGGAATATAATTCCAATAACTCTTTAAATATCTATCAGGATTTCCATGTATTGTCCTCATCATTCCAGGCCAAGGGTTTTTAACAATTAGATACCCACCCTCATTTGAATTAACTGAATAGCCTTTTTTATTTACAATATCAATCTCTATACCAGGCAACGGGAATGTTGCTGATCCAGGCTTGGTACTAACAACACCTGGCAATGGACTAATCATTACTCCGCCAGTTTCAGTTTGCCACCATGTATCAACAATTGGGCATTTACCTTGACCAATCACATCTTTATACCAAATCCATGCTTCAGGATTAATTGGCTCACCAACTGTTCCTAGCAACCTTAAGCTTGTTAAATCATACAAATCTGGAATCTCTCTTCCTGACTTCATAAATGCCCTAATCGCAGTTGGAGCAGTATAAAAAATTGACACTTTGTATTTCTGTATTACTTCCCAGAACGCCCCGAGATTAGAAGGTCTTGGTACCCCTTCGTACATCAACGTTGTTGATCCATTAGATAAAGGCCCATAAACGATATATGAATGTCCTGTTATCCATCCGACGTCTGCAGTACACCAATAAACGTCGTCCTCTTTTATGTCAAAAATCCATTTAAAAGTTAAATGAGCCCAAAGGTTATAACCTCCTGTTGTATGAACGACACCTTTTGGTTTTCCAGTAGATCCTGATGTATACAAAATAAATAATCTATCCTCACTTTTCATCACTTCAGGATCACAAGTGTGGTCTTGCTTTTTTAATATCTCATGCCACCAAAAATCTCTTCCATTTTTCATAGATATTTCTTTTCTAGTTCTTTGAACAACTAAAACTTTCTCTACTATTTCATTTGCCCCAGAATCTAAGGCCGAATCAACAGCATTCTTTAAATCAATTATTTTATCTTTTCTAAAACCTCCATCAGCTGTTATGACAAATTTAGCTTTTCCATCCACCAATCTATCTTTTAATGACTCTGAAGAGAATCCCCCGAAAACCACTGAATGAGGTGCTCCAATTCTTGCACAAGCTAACATCGCTATCATTGCCTCAGGGATCATAGGCATATAAATACATACTAAATCTCCTTTTTCTACACCTAGTGACTTGAGTGCATTAGATGCTTTGCATACTTCTATTAAAAGTTCTTTATAAGTAAAACTTCTACTATCGCCTGGTTCTCCTTCCCAAATTAAGGCAATCTTATCTCCACGTCCATTCTTAATATGCCTGTCAAGACAATTATAAGTAATGTTTAATTTCCCTTCCTTAAACCATTCATAAAATGGAGCATTTTTACTATCTAATACAGTTTGAAAAGGTTCAATCCAATCAATTTCGGAGTTTGCAAATGTTTTCCAGAACGTAATTGGATCATTTTTAGCTTGATTCTTTAATGCAATTAGTTGATCGACTTTATTGAGTCTTGATTTGGAGGAAAATTCATTTGAAGGAGGAAAAACCCTATTCTCTTCCAATATGTTATCGATTGAGTTGTTATTGTCTGTATGCATAAAAAAAAACACTCTTAATAAATTGAACCAAAGAATTTAAACTTTCCAAGAAAAATTTAATGGTATTTAGCAACTAGCTATTTATTCTTTAGTAAAGACGACTTAATACAAAGTCTGGGAGAACGCTCAAAGCCCTCTTACACTCTGAATCTGGTAACCAAAGGATGACTTCTTTAGCTCGGCATGCAAAATCTTCAGCTAATTTTCTAGATCTTTTAATGGCATCAGAATTCATAATTATTTCTAAAGCATCGTTTAAATCTTCCTTCTCAGCTAATTCTCTATTTATTAGAACTGATAAATTATGATTTTCTTCTAGAGCGTATAGTACTGGAGCTGTCAAATATCCACTCGCAAGATCACTAACTGCTGGTTTACCTAACTGTTTATCATTCCCTGTAAAGTCAAGAATATCATCTACTACTTGAAATGCTAACCCAATATTCTTTCCAAACTCAAAGAGCATATTTAGCTTGTCTTCACTTAAATCACTTAATACTCCTGCGGCTTTCGAACTATTCGCAATTAATGAAGCAGTCTTACAATAGCTTTTGTTGATATATTTTGAGAAAGTTAGCCCTGAATCATATCTATTTAAATTTTGTTTGATTTCGCCTTCAGCAAGATCCATAATAACCCTACTTAACAATTTCACAACATTTACATTATCCAAATTTGCAAGATGCCAACTTGCCTGAGCAAATAAAAAATCTCCAGCAAGAACAGCAACTCTAGTATTAAATCTACTATGTACAGTTTCAACACCTCTTCTGATAGAAGCTTCATCTACGACATCATCATGAACTAAAGAAGCTGTATGTATCATTTCTGTTATCTCTGCCAATCTTTTATGCTTATCTGTTAATGAGAAATCAGTTGATATTGCCTTTGAGATCAATAAAACTATGCCAGGTCTTAATCTTTTACCTCCAGCAGCAAAAAGGTGTTCAGCCGCCGCCTGTAGTATTGGATGACCAGCACCAATTAATTTTTTAAGTTCAAGTACTAGATCCTCTAGATCTTTTTCAACTGGTTGTAGTAGTTCTGTTACTGTATTCATGATAAACCTCTTATTACATACTAATTGAATTAAGTATCAGTTCGTAGGCTAACCAAATTAATTTTTTTACTAATTCCCAACCAATTCTTTACCTTATTCGAAAATCCTTCTGAATCTGAAGTCGCAAAAAAGTGAATATTATCGTATGAAACGTTCCCAACACAAGGGTTATCAATTATAGGATAATATTTATTCAACCTACTAATCATTGGGACTGATGGATCTATAATTTTTATATTACATGGTATTTTTTCTCGTAATATCTCCGAAATCAATGGATAATGACTACATCCCAAAATAATTTCTTTAACATTTGCACTCAAGATTTGTTCTAGATAAACCTCTGCAAGAAAATTTATTCTCTTTGAGTTTATGGGCACTTTTTCAATTTCATTCACAAATTCCGGACAAGCCTGTTGTAGAACTTCAACATTATTTATATTAAATTCAATAGTATTCTTGTAATAATTTGAATTTACGGTTGATGATGTCGCAAGTACAGCGACTTTGTCGGAAGTGATAACATCTGACACTGAATTTATCAAGTCAAACTTAGGAATTAATAAAGCCTTATCAAGAATATCTAGTGCACTAGCATTTGTAGTATTGCAGGCTATGAGTAATGCATCTAATTCTTTATCACCAAACCAATTACATATTTCAGTCGCAATTAATCTAATTTCTTCAGAGCTTTTATCTCCATAAGGATTTCTTTTTGTATCCGCGAGATAAATAACATCAACTTCCCTTCTTGTAGAAAGCAAGGTTTTGAGGACGGTAAATCCACCTATTCCACTGTCAAAAATACCTAATTTAATTGTCAACCCGCTCTCAAAAAATATTCAAGGATTCCTTTCGTAATAGCATAAGCGAGCCTTTTGCGATGAATTTCTTTTTCTAATCTCCTTGCATCTAACTTCCCAGTCAAGAATCCGATTTCGACTAAAACCGCTGGCATATCTGTATTCTTAATAACGTAATATCTTCCTTTCTTAAAACCTCTATCAGGACTTCCAGGCGAAACCCTTAGAATCTCAGTCTGAATTAATTCTGCAAGAAGCTTACCTCTCCATCCAGAATAATAAAAAGTTTCGAGACCATTAATTTCTCTTTTCTTTCCGTGTGATGCATTTGCGTGAATACTTACAAATATATCAGCATCAGTTTTGTTGGCAATGCGAACTCTCTCTGAGAGCTCTACATTTATATCTGTGGTTCTTGTTAACTTAACTTCGACACCTCTCTCTCTAAGAAGTTCAGCTACCATTAGTGATACTTCCAAAACAACATCAGTTTCTCTAAGCCCTTCTATTCCAATAGCACCCACATCTAAGCCTCCATGACCTGGATCAAGAACAACAAGAAATTTATTTCTTGGGACTACCGGTAAATCCTCAAACTCTGCTTGAACAATATCAAGATCATTTTTATTTAAGGTATTTTCGATGGGCCTATTAATATAACCCTCGCCTATCGTTTGGAATGAATCTTTAGGTAGAGTCTTTAGCTTAAGTTGCCATGTGTTTTCATCTAAACCAACTATTTTCCATTCAAGTGGATTAATTTTAATATCTTCTTTGAATTCAATTACTAATCTCGTTACGCCTATATATGGTTTACCCAACCTAATTTCTTTAATCAATCCATTTCCTTTAATTGTTCTAGGATTAGTTAATTCACCTTCGAAGTCGATCCATAACCTATCTCCTACCGATCCATCACCCTTTTGAAAAAAGGATTCAAGGTTTGCATAAGATTTTGTTCTAATTAATAATACTCCATCCGATTTTAAAGACCATGCAGCAAGAGCACTTGATGATTTAATTGGAAGAGATGATGCGATCAGAAAAAGAGTTACATAAAAAACCCGTCCAATATTGTTTATACAATTTCTTAACATCAGTTACGGAACAAGTTTGCCTTTGTATGTTTTAAACTTGGCATTTGTTGT
>CAJWWR010000025.1 GCA_913048245.1 uncultured Prochlorococcus sp.
AAGAATTTAGGAATCCAAAAAATTGTTTGTTATTTGAATCATAAACTAATTCGCCAACCAGATCTGTGACTATACCTGAATCAGGCAAATTAATAATTACCTTATTTTTTAGATTAAAATGAAGTTCGTATTTAAAAAAGGATACTTCTTCTTTTTGAGAATAGTTTCTAAAGATATCATCAAGAGAATTCTCAACCAAACTAATATTTAAATTATTTGGATTTATTTGAACAGCCCATTTCCAATTCAAAATAGATCTCATTGGCATAATCCTGAAATTTATATTTTGAGCTTCTAATTCAATTTCATTAGAATTTTCATCAATAACCTTGGTATTGGTTATTGAAAATCCAAAGAAACTTAAATGAGAAAATTCACCTAGAACTATATCTTTATCTATTAACGCTTCTAAATTAGTTTCTAAATCTTGCTTATAATAATTAAAAATCCTCCTAGTATAATTTTCCAATAAATTGAGACTGATAAATCCAACTGTAAAAAAGGAAAATACCGTTACAAATTTCTTATTTATTTTCAGCGATTTAATTTTTCTCAATATTCTAATCACAAAATAGAGTAGGCTATCAAAATATAAGAAATTAAAACGACTTAAGCCAGTAAATGTCTTTTTTTGAACTATTAGAATCTTTTCCTAAAATATTTGGAGTAATTGGCCTTTTACTCTTTTTATTTACTTTAATATCTTTTTTTCTAAACCTCAGTTATAAATTTCGTCTAACTGGAGCATCTATTTTCGCATTTTTGTTATCAATCAGTAGCTGGGCTTTTTTACAAAGTTATAGTGAAAATATAAAAATTGATGGCGCATTGTATCTTCCAATTGTTTATGACAATGGTTCTAATCTCATAATTGCTAAAGCTAATAGTGATTTCCCATCAGAGGCAATTGAACCTACTCTAAATCAAATCGCATCAAATCTAAAAAAAGGAAGTCGATCTGGAATTAATGTCAAAATAAGAATTAGAGGTTTAGAAAAAATATCTGAGGATGTAAGTAAACCCATAATTTTAGGAGAAACTCAGAAGAGTTTTATTAGTAGTTCAAAGACAAATGACTAAAGAGAATATTTTTGAGGTTTTGCCATCAAACTATAGACATGAGAAAATATTCTTATCAAAAGCGAATCTAAATAATTGGGAGAGATTAAGTAAACTTAGTGACTCTAATCTAAATAAAATAATCCATAATTACCCATTATGTACTGAAAGTAGACTTAGAAAAATTAGAGCAATAGCTAACTTGATTATAAAATTAGATATAACTCCCGCTCAGGCCTACATACTTCTACATAGCGGTATTAGCACACTAAAAACCCTTTCAATGCAAAATCCTCATGGCTTAGAAAAAAAAATAGGAAGATTACAACGAAAACTTAATGTTAAAGTTGTTTCTTACATAGATTATCAATTATTAAATGAGTGGATAAATAAAGCAAAAGTTTTAATTAAAGTGGATCTCTCTTGAAAGTTTATTGTCTATAATAAATTTATAAGTATTGAAAACAATGCAAAAAAAACTATACATATCATTGCTATTTCTAATTGGCTTTCATCCTGCGTTTAGCCAATCAAACTTACTTCAAAATGTTAAAAACAACCCAAAGGAAGCTATTGAATTATGTGAAAAATTTCAAGAATTTAACTCTGCTGGCATCTCAGCTAACTCTGATGAAGTAATACAGTACGTTTCCGAGAAGAATAATATAAGCCTTGTAAATGCCGAAATTCTATCGATATACGTTATTGGTTTACATTGTCAAAGTATCAAATAAATACCTTGAATTTTTCATACAATTACTTTGATAGTTATTTAAAACTAAGAGATGGGATAAAATTAATTTCAAGAATATGGGTTCCAGATGGTCAAGGTCCATGGCCAGCATTATTGATGAGACAACCTTATGGAAGGCAAATAGCATCATCATTGACTTATGCTCATCCAACTTGGTGGACCTCAAAAGGTTATTTAGTAATTATTCAAGACGTGAGAGGTCAAGGAGAATCAGAAGGTGTTTTTCAAGGTTTTTCTCAGGAAGCGAGAGACACAAGCGATACCCACCAATGGGTAAGATCCTTAGATTTGTGTGATGGAGGTTTAGGTTTATATGGGTTTTCTTACCAAGGAATAACACAACTTACAGGAGAAGATAATTCATTGCCTCCAGATTGTTTAGCTCCAGCAATGACAGGTTTAGACATTCAAAATCATTGGGCCTCTGATGGAAACTCATATTGGTGGCATAACAATATCTTATGGGCCTTACAAATGACAGCTTTAAAAGTTAAAAGAGAAAAAAATGTAAATGCATGGAACAATATTCGAGAAACCATTGAAAACAATACTTATTTATCAATAGGGTTAGATTTAGTTAAGAAATATGATTCAAACAATTTCATTATTAAATGGATGGAGATCATAAATAGCCAAAAAGAATCCGAGAGAATTAAACCTTTAGATTCTTGGCTTAAGAAGCCAATGTTAATTTTTGGAGGCTTGTGGGATCCTCATTTGAAAGGCGCAATAGACCTTTATAAACAATCATTAGATCTAGGAGGTGAGCCTGAAATTTTTATTGGAAATGCAACTCATTTAGAATGGTGGCAAGGGTCTCAGGAAACTCTGCTAAATTTCTTTGACAGACACCTGAAGAATAAACATAATAAGAAAAAAGCAAATGAAAGAAATAAAAAAATATGGAACATATCTTTAGAGAGATGGGATGAATTAGAAAGAGAAAATAAAAATAAATATTTTTTTGGCTTTGAAGGTGAAGGAATATCTAATGTCGAAATTAAAGATGGCTCTCTGGTTGAAAATCGTAAAGGTTCAGGATTTACGATCTTGGTTCATGATCCATGGAGGCCTTCTCCAATGAACGGAGGTCATTTAGGGCGAAATCCAGGAATGTTTGATAGAGGATCGATTGACAAAAGATTTGACATAGCTGTCTTTCAAACAAATATCTTAGAAAAAGAAATTTTAATATCTGGTATTCCCATGCTAGAAACCTCTGTAATTAGTGATTGTGAAAGTTATGACATTTGCCTGGCTTTATCCGTAGTAGATTCAGAGAACTCTTCAGTAAAACAATTCTCAACTGGTTTTTTGCGAGTCAAAAGCAAGGAAAATCTCAAAGAAGCTGTCCACAAAATTGCATTACATCCAACACATATCACACTCAAAAAAGGGAATAAACTTCGAATATCAATAGCCGGTGCTGGTTGGCCAGTTATTGGAGTAAATCCAGGATCTAGTGACCATAATTGTGGTGCGCCTACGATTAATCATAAGGTGATCACCATAAAATATAATTTAGAAAAAACTTTTATGAAAATCCTCCCTTTTTTCTAAATAATTTCCATAATTATGCATAAAAATTTGATAAGCTAAATCCTTAACTGCAACCAGTCATGGAACAATTATTAAAAAAAGACTGGATTAAATCAGAAGCCTTCAACCTTGAAAATTGTTGCAATGATAATCCTCTAAGAATTCTTGGTCCGCATTTTGAAGAAAACAAATGGATTATAAGAATATGGATGCCAGAAGCTCAGAAAGTTGTTATCTCTTCTAAAACTAAGGAATATCAAACCAGTAATCCTAATCACAAGTGGTTGTTTGAAACTATTGTTCCAGAGAATCCTGGCATTGATTATATTTGCAAGGTTGAGAGAGGAGGTATAAACCACACTCAGTTAGATCCATGGGCGTTCAAAGACGAATGGATGGGAGAGATGGATAGGCATCTCTTCGCAGAGGGTAATCATCATCATATATGGAAAAAAATGGGAGCCCATTTAATAAATATAGATAGCCAAAGCGGAGTTATGTTCTGCATTTGGGCTCCAAACGCCAAAAGTATATCAATTATTGGAGATATAAATTCATGGGATGGTAGACACCATACAATGCAAAAAAGATTAGGTGGGATATGGGAACTCTTTATACCAGGGATGAAAGAAGGAGATAAGTACAAATATGAAATTAGAACCCAACAGGGACATATCTATGAAAAATCAGATCCATATGGTTTTTTTCACGAAGTAAGGCCAGAAAATGCGTCAATAATTTCGAAACTAAACAACTTTAATTGGCAAGATAAGAAATGGATGAAAAACAGGGACTCTTGTTCTCAATTAAATAATCCAATTTCAGTATATGAAATGCATCTTGGAAGCTGGATGCATGAAAACAGCGAAAATCCATATCTTGAAAAAGATGGCACTAAAAGAGACCCAGTGCCGGCTGCAGATCTAAAACCAGGCACTAGATTGTTAACATATCCGGAGTTAACAGAGAAGTTAATTCCATATGTAAAAGCCAGAGGTTTTACACACATTGAATTAATGCCAATTTCAGAACATCCTTTTGATGGCTCATGGGGATACCAAGTCACTGGATGGTATGCACCTACAAGTAGATTTGGTACTCCTAATGAATTCAAGGCCTTCGTTAATAAATGTCATGAAGAAGGTATCGGAGTAATTCTTGACTGGGTACCAGGTCATTTCCCGAAAGATAAACATGGTTTAGCTTTTTTTGATGGTTGCCATCTTTACGAACATGAAGATCCGAGAATTGGTGAGCACAAAGAATGGGGTACATTAATTTTTAATTACAGCAGAAATGAAGTCAGAAATTTCTTAGTAGCAAATCTAGTTTATTGGTTTGAAGAATTTCATATTGATGGCATTAGAGTAGATGCCGTTGCTTCAATGTTATACCGAGATTATCTACGACCTGATGGGGAGTGGATACCAAATGAAGATGGTGGAAATGAAAATATCGAAGCAGTTAAATTTCTTCAACAAGCTAACCATGTTCTTTTTCAACATTTCCCAGGAGCACTTTCAATTGCAGAAGAATCTACTACTTGGCCTATGGTAACGCAACCAACTGATTCAGGAGGATTAGGGTTTAACTTAAAATGGAATATGGGCTGGATGCATGACATGCTTGACTATTTTGCAATAGATCCGTGGTTTAGACAATTCCATCAAAACAGCGTTACTTTTTCCATAACATACAATTATACAGAGAACTTTATGCTTGCCTTAAGCCACGATGAAGTGGTTCATGGGAAAAGTCATCTGCTACATAAGATGCCTGGGGACGACTGGAAGAAATACGCAAATACAAGAGCATTGTTGACATATATGTGGACTCATCCTGGAAAGAAAACAATTTTCATGGGCATGGAATTTGGGCAAAGGCAAGAATGGAATGTATGGGATGATCTTCAGTGGAATCTAATGGAATATGAACCACATCAAGGAATTAGAAATCTTGTTGATGATTTAAATGTTTTATATAAATCAGAACCCGCATTATGGCAAAATGACTTTGATCCCTATGGATTCCAATGGATTGATTGTGATGACAGGTCAAATTCAGTTATAAGTTTCATGAGAAGAGAAAACGTAACTAATGAGTGGTTAATAGTAATAGCTAATTTTACTCCTAATTTTCATGAGTCTTACAATGTTGGAGTACCCTTAAAAGGCTTTTATAATGAAATATTTAACTCAGACTCCCTTAAATATGGGGGTAGTAATAAAGGAAATCTTGGTGGAAAGAATTCTATTAATTACAACATACACAATTATGAAAATGCGATAGAACTTTCATTGCCTCCATTAAGTGTATGTGTTTTTAAATATGATAATAAGAGTGAAAAATGATAAAAAAAATATTTTCCATAGAAATTTCATTTATTTAAATGAATAAATGCTCTTTATGATCATCTTTTCGTTGTAGTATTTTTAAGTTAAATATTTTTATTAATTTAAAATCAATCTTTAAATATTAAATATGGGAGACAATTTACCACTACTCTTGAGAGCCGCTCTGGGACAAAAAGTAGAAAGACCTCCAGTATGGATGATGAGACAAGCTGGAAGATATATGAAAATTTATAGAGACCTAAGAGATAAATATCCAAGTTTTAGGGAAAGGTCAGAAAACCCCGAATTATCATATGAAATATCAATGCAGCCATTTCGTGCATTTAAACCAGATGGAGTCATACTCTTTTCTGATATTTTGACTCCTCTACCAGGCATGGGGATTAACTTCGAGATTGTGGAAAGTAAAGGTCCAATTATTGAAAATCCAATTAGAAGTATCGATCAGATCAATAATTTAAAGACTTTAATTCCTGAAGAAAGCCTTAAATTCGTAGGGGAAGTATTGTCTTCATTAAGGAAAGATATAAATAACGAAGCTACACTACTTGGTTTCGTTGGCGCTCCATGGACTCTTGCGGCATATGTAGTTGAGGGTAAAAGTAGCAAGAATTATTCAGTCATCAAATCAATGGCTTTCAAGGATCCTGAATTATTACATAAACTACTTGAACATTTTGCAAAATCAATTGGTGAATATTTAAAATACCAAATCAAATCAGGTGCCCAAGTAGTTCAAATATTTGACTCATGGGCTGGGCAATTAAGCCCAGAGGATTATGATATATTTGCTGGACCTTATCAAAAGAAGGTAGTAGATATTGTGAAAGACGCTTATCCGGAAACCCCTATAATCTTATATATCTCCGGCAGTGCAGGTGTTATAGAAAGAATGGCAGAAACGGGTGTGGATATAATTTCTTTAGATTGGACGGTAGATATAAAAGATGGTTCAAAAAGGATCCCTGAGAATATTGGTATACAAGGGAATATCGATCCTGGTATTTTATTCGGAAATGGACAGATAATTAAAAAAAGAATAGATGATACCTTTAAAAAGATAAAAGGAAGGAAATACATTCTTAATTTAGGTCACGGGATATTGCCAGGAACACCAGAAGAAAATGCAAAAATATTCTTCGAACATAGTAAAAACTTGACCTACTAGATTTCATTTTGTCCTACAAGAATCTCCTAATAACTGGCTCTAATGGATGCGTTGGTCAATACCTTGTCGACTGGTTTCTAATTAATACCAATTTAAGACTTTTATTGATGGTTAGAGATGAAAACAAGTTACCCAGAAAAGTTATAAATAACAAAAGAATTAAGCTCCTAAAATGCGACATTAGAGATTGCCAGAAATTCAACAAAGAGATATCAAATGCACACTATCTAATTCATACAGCTACAGCTTGGGGGGATCCCAAAAGAGCGTATGAAGTTAATATTAAAGCTTTTGAAGAGCTACTAAGCATGACTAATGAAAAAAAATTAGAGAAATTAATTTATTTTTCAACGGCCAGTATCTTAAATGAAAAAACTGAATTAATGAGAGAGGCTCTTATCTATGGAACAGAATATATTCGAACAAAGTATGAATGCTATGAGAGACTTAAGAAAAGTAAGTTCGCAAGAAAAACATGTGTAGTATTTCCAACTCTAGTATTTGGTGGAACGCTTAATAAAAATAGCAAATTTCCTACTAGTTATTTAACTGAAGGTTTAAGAGAGGCTAATAAATGGCTTTGGCTTGCACGTTTTTTTAATCTTAATGCTAAATTTCATTTCATACACGCAAAAGATATTGCCCAAATTTGTGGATTCTTAATTACTGACTCAACTCGAAAAGAGTCTTTCGGATTTAGGAAATTTGTACTTGGCCAAAAGGAAATTACATTCAATAGTGCAATTAATGTTCTTTTAAAGAAAAATGGCATGAAAAGATTTTTTGCCATACCACTTACTAGAACAATTCTAAAAATTTTATTAAAAATCCTCCCGATCCAGACAAATTCTTGGGATAGATTTAGCATAAAAAAATATAATTTTGATCATAAACCCATTACAAATCCGGAGGTCTTTGGACTAAAAAGCCATGGGAAGAACCTAAATCAAATAATTAAATTAGCAAAGTTACCAAAGATGTAATATCAGTTAAGATTCTCACGTTTTATTGACCAAAATCTTGTAAAATGGAATAAAGATTAAAATTCAAAATTATGTTACGTTCTATTTTTGCAAGTTTTTTTGCAATAGTTTTAACACTTGGTCTTGGTATTTCCTCAGTCTCAGCTAAAACTGTTGAAGTTAAATTGGGTACAGATTCAGGAATGTTGGCCTTCGAACCAAGCACTGTAACTATCAGTGAAGGTGACACTGTTAAGTTCATCAATAACAAACTTGCCCCACATAATGCAGTTTTTGATGGACATGAAGAATTAAGCCACGCTGATTTAGCATTTGCTCCTGGCGAATCATGGGAAGAAACATTTGCATCTGCTGGAACATATGACTACTACTGCGAACCCCATAGGGGAGCAGGGATGGTTGGCAAAGTCATTGTTCAATAAATCAACTTTAGACATATTGTTCAATACTCACTATGCAAATAGTGGGTATTTTTTTTTATTTCAATAACAGAATCATGAAGATCACAGACAATATGTTTTCTGAAATTGCTTGGAACTGTTATTTAGATTCAAAAAATTTAGCTCATCACAATTACCATCAGAATATAGATTCAGAACATCTTTTATCTTCAATTTTATTTAATGAAAATCCAGCAAAAGAACTTATTAAAAAGAATCATGTAGAAATTAAAGAAATTCAAAAAAGAATTGATCATTTACTCTCAATAAAGGGCAAAATGAAAAAGAAACAATCCAATTTATTTATTGGTGATAGCCTTCAGAGAGTCTTCCTGAAGGCAGAAGAAATTAAAAAGGAAAGAAATGAAGTAGTGATATCCTCAGCACACTTACTTTGTGGATTAATTTATGATGAAAAATGTGGAGAATTAATACTTAACAAGAAAACTATCCCTTCATTCTTGAAATATGTTGACAGTATGAATAGAGATCAGAAAACCCAAAATTACCAAGAAGAAAATGATTTATTTTTAGAAAAATTCGGGGTGGACTTAACTCGTTCAGCAAAAGAAGGTATTCTCGATCCAGTCATAGGAAGAGATGAAGAGATAAGACGAACCATACAAATACTAAGCAGAAGAACCAAAAACAATCCTGTTTTAATAGGAGAGCCAGGTGTAGGTAAAACTGCGATAGTTGAGGGTTTGGCACAAAGAATAGTGAATGGGGATGTCCCATCTCCCCTTCATAATAGAAGATTGATTTCCCTGGATATGGGGTCACTAATAGCAGGTGCAAAATACAGAGGAGAATTTGAAGAGAGAATTAAGAGCGTTTTAAAAAAAGTAAAATCAGCAGCAGGAAAAATAATACTTTTTATTGATGAGATTCATACAGTTGTAGGTGCAGGAGCAAGCGGTGGATCTCTAGATGCTAGCAATCTACTGAAGCCTATGCTTGCAAGAGGAGAGTTAAGGTGTATAGGTGCTACAACAATTATTGAACATAAACAAAATATTGAAAAAGATCCTGCACTTGAAAGAAGGTTTCAAAAAATAAAAATAAATGAACCATCCATTGAAGATACAGTTTCAATCTTGAGAGGTTTAAAAGAAAAATATGAATTACATCATGGAGTAAGAATTTCGGATAATGCCTTAGTTGCAGCAGCTAATCTAAGTGAAAGATACATTAATGATAGATTCCTTCCAGATAAAGCCATTGACTTAATTGACGAAGCGGCATCTAGGCTAAATATGATGATCACATCTAAGCCAGAAGAAATAGACCAGATAGACAGAAAAATATTAAAACTAGAAATGGAAAATTTATCCTTAAAGGGGGAATCAGACAACTACTCTTTTGAAAGAATAAAAAAAATTAATTTAGATTTAGAATCCCTCAAGCAAAATCAAGTTGAATTAAATGATCAGTGGAAGAAAGAGAAATTAGAAATTAATGAAATTACAAATATCAAAGAAGAAATTGACTCAACGCAATCGCAAATCGAAAAAGCAAAAAGAAGCTTTGATCTAAATAAAGCAGCGCAACTAGAATTTGGAAGATTAAATGAGCTCCAAAATCAACTCCGAATCAAAAGTGACTCATTAAAAAGATATCAAAGCAACGGAGAGAAAAGCCTACTTAGGCAAGAAGTAACCTCTAATGATATTTCTGAAGTGGTTTCAAAGTGGACCTCAATTCCCGTTTATAATTTAAATAAGACTGAAAAAGAAAAACTTTTAAATCTTGAGAGATCCTTAAGCGAGAAAATAATTGGCCAGGAGGAAGCCATACATTCAGTAGCTAATGCTATAAAAAAATCACGTACAGGCTTAAACGATCCTAATAGGCCAATTGCCAGTTTTCTATTCTTAGGTCCTACTGGCGTAGGAAAAACAGAGCTTAGTAAAGTTACTGCCAACAACTTATTTGATACCACTTCTTCAATAATTCGTTTAGATATGTCTGAATATATGGAAAAACATTCTGTTAGTAAAATCATAGGGGCCCCACCAGGATATTTAGGTTTTGAATCTGGAGGACAATTAACCGAAGCTATTCTGAAAAACCCCTACTCGCTTGTACTCCTTGATGAGATTGAAAAAGCTCACAAAGATATTCTTAATATACTTTTGCAAATTCTTGATGATGGAGTCATTACTGATGGCCAGGGTAAAACAGTTTGTTTTAAAAATTCAATTATAGTTTTGACAAGCAATTTAGGAAGTGAAACTATTAGTGATTTATCTATCAGGCATGAAGATTCATCTGAAATCGATAAAGCTCTTGATTACGAATTGAAAAATTTCTTTAAGCCAGAATTCTTAAATAGAATAGATGAGATTGTTGTATTTAAAAATCTTAGCCAAGAAACTCTCCACAAAATAGCAGAGATTGAGTTCTTAAATCTAGAAAAGAGATTAGAAAAAAAAGGACTTAAGTTAAAAATATCAGGCGAGGCAATTGATTTATTGATAAAAATTAGTTTTGACCATAATTATGGTGCAAGGCCATTAAAAAGAATAATAAAGAAAGAAATTGAGACTCAAATAGCGAATAAAATCTTAAATGATAGTTATAAATCTGAGGATTTGATTGATATTTCTGTTAAGGAGGGAGGAATTTTTATTAATTAAATTACTTAATTTTTCTATTCAAATTAACAATTCATACAAGATACCAATTGGGATATTCTTCATAATAAGCTCCATTAGAGTTATTTTCTCTCGATTCTGTTTTCCAGCAACAAGTTCTTCCTTTATCTTTTTCAATTAAATATTCATTCGCCCATGACCACACCAATTTTGAAGAATATTCCATGCCAACATTTTCCATAATCCTTAAATCCAGAGCCTCTAGATCATGAAGTTTTTGGAAGTATGACAAAATAGGATCATCTTTGTTAACTAGAAATGTATGATCAAATTGATGTTTCAGTTTTTTTTCTAAGAGTTTGAGACAAGAGAAATCAACAACAAATCCATTTATATCTAAACTTTTTGCACTAAACCAAAAAGTAAATGATCTTGAATACCCATGCACAAATCGGCAATGACCGGCATGTCGCCATTGTCTATGAGAACAAGGGAAATCCTCATAACTTTTTGTGCATGTAAATTGTGAAGAATTAATTGACATTAAGAAAAAATTAGCTGAAATTTAGTAAAACAAAGTTATGTAGATCCTATATTACGCTAAATGGTTTTCTCACAAGATTTTTCTTTAGATGAACTTTCATATGACAATAATGGATTAATTCCAGCTATTGCGCAAGATTGGTTAGACGGCACGATTCTTATGTTAGCTTGGATGAATAGAGAATCTCTACAAAAGACATTAGAGACAAAAGAAGTTCATTATTGGAGTCGATCAAGATCAGAACTTTGGAGAAAAGGAGCCACTAGTGGTAATACCCAATCCCTTAAAGGGATTAGATTTGATTGCGATAGTGATTCTATTATTCTTTGTATAGAACAGAAAGGTGATGGGGCATGTCACACTGGTGAGAGAAGTTGTTTCTTTAATAAAATAGACGATTCTTTCCATAAAAAATTCAAAACCTCTAAACCCTTATCTAATCAGTGTAGCGATCTATTCACTATCTTAAAAGAACGGGCCTCGATGCCAAAGGAAGGTAGTTATACCAATCATCTACTCAAAGGTGGTAGCAACATGATCTTGAAGAAAATTGGAGAGGAAGCAGCAGAATTTATAATGGCTTGTAAAGATAAAGACAAATTATCAATCGCTAATGAAGCTGTTGATCTTATTTATCATTTACAAGTTGCTTTAATACATAACGGAGTACAGTGGAGAGATTTACTTTCAATTATCGAAGAGAGAAGAAAATAGGAAATTTGAATATTTATTTATTTGAATGTGTACCTTATTAAAAAAATTAATTAATTTTATTTATTAAAAAAATATTAATTATTTATTACATGTGTAGCTTATTAATAAATAAACCTTAAGTTGAATATATTGAATAAAGGAGTAAATCGTGAGTTCACTTAGCGATTTCCTAGGAGAAATAGGTCGTCATCAACTTTTGACTCCTGAAAAAGAACTCACTATGGGCAGAAAAGTCCAGGAAATGGTGGTTCTAATAAATAGATGCAACTCGGCTGGAGGTAAGGGACCTGCTTGCGATTTCTCAGATATAGAGAAAAAGACTATCAGAATTGGTGAGAAGGCTAAAAATGAAATGATAACAGCCAATCTAAGATTGGTAGTTAATTTAGCCAAGAGATATCAAGGGAAGGGTCTCGAATTATTAGACCTTATTCAAGAAGGAACTTTAGGCCTCACTAGAGCTGTTGAAAAGTATGATCCTTCCAGAGGGCATAGATTCTCTACTTACGCTTACTGGTGGATAAGACAAGGTCTAAATAGAGCTCTTTCAACACAAAGCCGTACTATAAGAATACCTGTAAATATAAATGAGAAATTAACAAAATTGAGATCAGCCAAGTCAAAATTAATGCAGAGAAAGGGTTTTCCTCCTTCAAGTTTAGAATTAGCTGAGGAGATGAAAATATCGAAAGAAGAGGTTGACGAACTTTTATCCTGTGAACTAAGAAGTATTACTGTAAGCTTACAAGGAACTGTGAAGTCAAAGTCTGACCCATCAGAACTAGTGGATATTTTGCCAAGCGAACAGATTGCTCCCATGGAACTTGCAGAACTTGCTGAGAGGACTGCTTCTGCTTGGAAACTTTTAGATAGAGCAAATTTAACCGAGAAAGAAAGAAAGATAGTCAGCTTAAGATTTGGATTAGATGGATCTAATGAATGGAGAACTCTTGCCGAAGTCGCCCGACATATGAGTTGCAGCAGAGAATATTGCAGGCAAGTTGTTCAAAGAGCATTAAGGAAAATGAGAAAAGCAGGGATACAAAATGGATTAGTCGATAGCCTAACTTAATTCTTTTATTAAAAGAAATTTATAGATAGTAATCATGAAAAATTACGCTTATAAAGACCAAAATGTTGTATATGATGCTGAGGTTATTGAGTCCACTCCAATAGAACCTAATCTTGTCTTAAAAATATTAATAAAAGCTGGAAGAAGTATCGCTAAGCCTGCCTTAGAGGTACTTGAAATGGCAGTCGACCCTACAACACCATCACAGGTTAGAGTATCCCTAATAGCTGCCTTGGCATACCTAATAATGCCTTTTGATTTATTCCCAGATTTCATGCCACTAGTTGGCTTCAGTGATGACTTTGTTGCGCTTACTGCAGTTTTAAGCATATGGAGAAAATACTTGACACCCGCCATAAGACAAAGAGCAGCAATGAAACTTGATCGTTTATTTCCTTTGTAATGTCAAAAAAGTTAACTACTCAGGATGAGAAGAATCTTGAATTATTTATCAAAGACTGGATTAGGGTTCATGGTTATTCGCAAAAAGACCTAGCTAAGCAATTAAATATATCCTCGTCAAGAACAGCCTCAATACTTGCCAAACTAAATGAACTTTTTAAGAAAGGGGGAATGTTTAATATTGCAAAAAAGTTGATTGAGATTGAACAAGAATGGTTAAAAAATAGTAATAAAAATACTGAAGATAATTCGCCTATAGATAAAAATTCCTACAGTCAGTTGGATATTAACTATCAAATTGATTTAGATAAATTATTAAATCAAATGGATAAAGATCATAGTAAATAGAAATAGTTAATAATAAGTAAAAATAATTTAAGGCAAACTTTTCTAAAATAAGAATTTATTTAAGTAGTTTATATAATATTATTCTTAATTTATAATCAAGTATTTAGATTTGATTTATATCTTATATTTTGTTTAAATGATATTTATTCACTAATTATTATTAAATATTAAAATATATTTATAAGGCTTTTATCCAGGGATAAATATCAAAAGATATCCAAATACCTTTTTCCCAATAGATATCATTTTCAATTAATTGTTTAACTTCATTTTCATTATTTGCATTAAAAATAGCAAATAAAAATCGTGAACATTTGGTAGGACCTATTGTATCTAAAATATTCATTTCTTTTAAATTAGCAAGCCTACTTAAGTGGTCTTTTCGATAAGGCTCTCTCTTTAAAAGTGCATCTTTACAATACTCACCCCAAACTACAAATTTTTCCATAATTAAAGTTAACTAATAAATAAAGTAATAGTTAATAATTGCATAAATTACACTGATATTGCTATGTTATTTAAGTAGATCTTTTTATTACTTAATTATGCTTACTGGTGTTGATCTACTTGCTAAAGTTAAAGAACTAGGTGATGTTAGCAAGTCAGATCTTGTTCGTGCTTGTGGTTATGTCTCCACTAAGAAGAATGGAGGAGAAAGATTAAATTTCACAGCTTTTTATGAAGCGCTTCTTGAAGCAAAAGGGATTAATTTAGGAGATACAGGTGTTTCAGGCATTGGTAAAGGTGGTAGAAAATTAAGTTATGTCGCGACTGTACAAGGCAATGGTAATTTACTAATTGGGAAGGCCTATACTGCTCTTCTAGATTTAAAAGCTGGCGATGAATTTGAAATTAAACTAGGCAGAAAACAAATCAGACTTTTACCAACTAATGATTAAATTCCTGATATTTTTAATATCTAATACATGAGATTTTTATTATAAAAAAGCTAATTTATTAAAAAAATAAAAAATCAATTATCTGCTGCTTCTCGCATGGCTGCACAAAAATTTCCAACTTCACTTATAACAGTATCCGGTTTAGATGCAGAGATTCTTTTCACAAAGGCACTTCCAATAATCGCCCCATCAGCTCCCCATTCCTTAACCCTCTGAACATGTCTTGGAGATGAAATTCCAAACCCTACCGCGACAGGACTATCGCTGATCTCTTTAAGCATCTTTATTAGAGACTCAACTCGATTCTCCAAGTTATTTCTTTCACCAGTGACACCAGTTACACTTACGAGATAAGTAAATCCTTTAGTTTCTCTTGAAATAGTTGTCATCCGGTTATGTGGCGTTGTAGGTGCGACCAACAATATTAAATCCAAATTAAAAGATTGTGCTATTTCGGAAAATGAAGTAGCTTCCTCTAAAGGAAGATCAGGAATTATCAATCCTGAAACGCCAACTTTAGAAGCCAAATTGCAGAATTCAGAAAATCCATAGCTTAATAAAGGATTAAAATAAGTAAATAAAATAATTGGGATTTTCAATCTATCTTTAAGGGTGTCTAACAACTCAAGAACTTTTATAAGAGATGTCCCTGATTTTAAAGCCCGTGAAGCTGATAACTGAATAATCGGTCCATCGGCAAGTGGGTCACTATATGGGATTCCTAATTCAATCAAATCCGCTCCATTATCTTGCAAAGTGAGAAGGATATTTCCTGTTATTTCTAAATTAGGATCACCCGCCATCAAAAAAGGCATGATGGCTAATTTAGATTTATTTTTTAATTCCTTAAACTTTTTATTAATAAGTGACAAACCAATTATCTAGTAAAAAACTAACATCTAATATTGTTGCATATAAGTGGAATCTTGAAACAATATAAATAAAAAAAATTATTATTTATTTTCTAGTTTCTCTAATAAATTTTTTTGTTCTTCATCTGATAATTTATCAAATTTATCGATTAGTTTGTCGTTGATAACTTTTTCATATTCTTTTCTATAACGCTTTCTTTGTTCCATAAAAGTCATCTTGCCATTAACAACTCGAAATAGATAAGTAAACACCCAACCCATAACGAGAATAATTAGTACAAGGTTAGAAATAGAACTGACTGTTAAATCACTTATTCCAAATAGAGGAGTTAATTTATAACTTAATACCCCTAATAAACTTATTGCAATGCCTAATTGAATTACTTTTGCTTTAGTCAATTTATTTACCTTTTATTCTTCACCATTTAATCTTAAATTCAAGAAAGGTGAAAATATAATCATCCCAGGAAAAAAAAGGAATACTAGCCCATAAATACCTAACCTCTCTAACTTACCCATAATATTCCATCTATTATTCATCCAATAAAACAAAAATAGGGGGATAAAGAATAGATACATTCCTAAAATAGAGAGATATAAAATTATAGCTATCAAAGAATCATCCATTATTTGATTAAAAAAAAGTTTAAGTATTTTTGGATAATATAGCTACTTCTATTAAATAATGTCATGAGGTTAAGAAGAAGACTTATGGGAGTGGAGGGACTTGAACCCTCACGAGCTAAATCGCTCGACGGATTTTAAGTCCGGCGCGTCTACCAATTCCGCCACACTCCCAAGGGTTTTGGCGCTTTTTTATTCTA
>CAJWWR010000026.1 GCA_913048245.1 uncultured Prochlorococcus sp.
TCATAAGATAATAATTTAATTTGAGTATTACTTTAGTTTAAAACTTATTAAATCTATTAAAGTAAACTTTTTCATAGTTTTATTGTTTAACTCTCATCAAGAGTTATTATTGAGAATAGATTGGTAAATAAATTGCCTTTGACATCTCAATATGAAGTTTTAACTAACCCACTTGGTTCAGGTTTGCATCAAGATGGGAAAAGATTAACGCCTCAAAGATTAAAAGTTCTGAATTTATTTGAAAATATAGGAGCTGGAAATCATTTGAGTGCTGAAGAAGTACATGCAGAATTACTCGCTTCAAAGGCAAAAGTTTCTCTTGCCACAATATATAGGACTTTAAGGTTATTAGTTCAGATGGGTTTTTTGCATGAATTAGAACTTAGCGAAGGGGGCCATAGGTATGAATTATTAAGTAATGATATCCCTGATCATCACCACTTGATTTGCATTAGATGTGGCCGAACAGAAGAATTTGAAAATGACAATGTACTTGAGGCAGGTAGGATTGCCGCTGAAAAAAATGGATTTAAATTAATAGAATCATCATTAAATGTCAGAGCTATATGTCCTAGCTGTTCAACTTAAGCTACCTCCGCAACTAGAACCGGAGCCTGCAGTGCAAGCAAAGCAATGATTACTTACAGAGATTTCATAATCTTCTATATTTTCATCGGTAGCTAAGTCAAAAATAGTCTTTGGTGCATTATCACTTTTAAGGTTAATTTGTTGATTGAAATCGCAATCATAAATATTGCCCAGGTAGTCTACAGAAATTGTATTTTTGCACATGATATTTTGAAGATTTTTTTTATTGAAATTATTAATTAACAAATTTAAGTATTGATCTAACTCTCCCTTGCTTTTTAATTGCTCTGCATATCTATTAATTGGCATATTTGTAATGGTAAATAAATTATTAAAAATAATTTTGTGGTTTTTAAAAAGAACTCTCTTATATGCATCTTCTAATTCATCTTGAGGAGGAGGTAAGGTGGGGTTTATAGGGTTATAAACAAGGTTTAGTAAAAGATTAGACCCACTCTTACCATAACCAAACTTATTTAGGATTTTTATAGCTTCAATACTTTTATCAAATACTCCAAACCCTCTTTGCTTTTCAACGTTATCTTTTTCATAACATGGTAAGGATGCATATACAATTACTTCGTTTTCAGCTAGAAAACGCGGGAGGTATTGATACCCTTCTTCAAAAAATATAGTTAAATTGCATCTATCTATTATTTTTATTTTGTTGTCTCGTAGTGATAATATAAGTTCCTTAAATTGGGGATGAAGTTCGGGTGCTCCTCCTGTAATATCTAATGTCTTAATTCCATGCTTAGATATTATTTCTGGAATAATTTTTATTATATCTTTTGACATCATTTCGGTTCTAGATGGACTTGAATTAACATGGCAATGTTTGCAAGCTTGATTGCATTTATAACCTATGTTGATTTGAAGAGTGTCAATGATCCCTTTTTTTACATTTGGGAAATTTTTTTTCATTAAAATTTTTATGTTACGAGGATTAATTAAAAAAATTAAGTTAGAAGTAGTTAATTTAAACTACTTTTTTAGCATGATACCTTTTTTTTGAAATATTAATAAACCAATTAATGTATTCTTTTGGCCCACCTTGGAAAATAAAGTCGAACTTTAATATGTCGTCTTTATCTGTTATTCCTTCTAATCCAGTTTCTTTGGTAGAAGGTCTAAAAACTTCTCCTGAACTGCTATCGACAAAGAATATTTTATTTTCAATTTCAAACTCTTTCCCTAAAAGATAAATTAATTCCAAGAATGATCTATCGCTACCACCTCTCTGATATAAATCACCTTCTTTTTTTGAAGTTACTGTGTCCCCTACTCCAAGGATCATGGGCATATCATCTTTTTTAATATATTTTTTGCAAAAGGATATTTTTTCTTCAGTGCTTTCAGGTACATTTCGAAAATTAAATTCCTTACCAAATGGCATTACTCCCGTTTTTTTGCCAATGTATTTATTTAGTAAACAAAGTACCCCAGCATCTTTGACTGCACCTCTAACAAGAAATTGTATATCAGTTGAACCAATATCCTTTGATGTTGAAAATTTCATGATCTCCTGACTAGAACTTTTCCCTAAATTAGGAGAAATATGAAGGAAAAAAGATCCTTTACTACATTCTAAATCTGCTTGGCTTATTATTTTCTCCATCATGCGAAGACATTCTTTTTGAATTGCCTTTGTTTTTTCTGAATTGTTTTTAATTAATTCAAAAAGACTGTTTAAATTGATTGTTGGCGAGAATTTCGTGCTGCATATTGATTTCTGAATATGATCTTCAATTTCTTTGTTTTTCATTTCTGGAAAAAATCTTTTTATTATTGATATAAACTCTGGTCTCATTATTGAAGGGACTTTACTTAGGAAATTAAGTTCCTTTTGAGATATCCCTTCGAAACTTATATTGCCCTGACAATCTTGGTATTCAACTCCACAAGCAGCTAATCCTGGAAGATAAAACCCTTTAGTGGTTGTGTAATCTTCTTTATTCAATGCCCTCTCAATAATTCGATTTACACCTCTTTTGCCTTCATGTTCTCCACATGTTAAGACAAAGAATTCTTCCTCTAAAAGCTTTGAAGCTAAAATATAGTTCCTTTCTAAAACTCTTTTTAATGGGTCTTTTACTAGAGGTATGCATACCCCATCAATATCTTGTATGAATAGAAGGTTCTTTGAGTTAATTATTTTTTTTTCTATATTTGGATTGATAGCTTTAATTTTCATTATTTAGTTTTTTGAATGTTCGAAGTAAGATAAGTTATTAGAATTTATTAAACATAAATTATTCATTTTACTTTTAAATAATAACAATACCTTTGATATTTGAATCTGAAATATTATGTATTATAAGTAATGTACACTAGAAGATATGCGGCAAGGAAGAGCATAAAAAATGAGAAATAGTTTTTTTTCAGAAAATGAAAGTGAAAATTCAATTAATTTATTTTTAAGAAATATCAATTCTTTAAAAGTTGGATTTTATAGCGTTGGCCTTTATCCAGCATCTCTTGCTTATAACTGCGCAATGAATGAAGGTGCAAATAAGATCCTTTTGGCACCTAGGCCTGGTCGAGAATTATTGGGAGCCTTTTCAAATGAAGATTTAAAAAAAATGGATAAAAATATTATAGATACCGTTAGAGAAATGGGAATACGCAAAGACTCTAAAGAAAGAAGATACTATGATCTAGCAGATCTCATTGAAAGATGTAATATTGTTATTCTTGCCTCTAATAGTAATCATATAAAAGAAGACATTGAGAAAGCTATTAATCTGAGGAAATCTTTAAAAAGAGAACAGGTCGTTTTGACTTGTCTTGTTGGATCTTTTTGTGTAGACGATCAAGAAAAAATCCCATTTATTCTTTGTGATAAATATCCAAATCTTTCATTTTTTACAGGATTTCATAGGCATGGCGCACTAAGAAATCCTAAAGATAGTTTTACAGCAAATTTTTGTCATCCAGACTCAATTTCGGCATTAGTTGGAGCAAGGATTCTTAATCAACTTTCGCCAAAGATTCAGGTTTCAGCAGGAGTCCATAATATTGAATGTCAATATCTCAAAGCCATAAAAAATATCTCTTCAATTTTTGCAGGATTTATAAATGATTTTCACTCTGATAAGCCTGGAATGTTGCCTACTATAAATACCGTTTTACTTACTCAATCACTTGATCAAGCTGCATCTGTTTCGTCTGTGGTTAGAAAAAAGAGCCCTATAGAAAATAAACTACTTTCTTTAAATGGATTAGGTTATGGAGTTGAAATGATTAAAGCCCAAGAAATAAAAGACGGAAAATATATAGAAAAAAGAGATCATACTTTTTCTCAACTTAATGCTGTTATTGCAGATGTTCTTGGAAGTATGTCGCTCCCGACTGAAGGTAAGCCTACAAGAAATTTTCAAGCTGGACAGGTACTTTCTTATTTATTTAAACAATTAAAAAGATGCCCTTCCAACATTGAAGAATTCGTAGATTATTGCAGTAAGTTTGGACTTACGTTGGGAAGTATGGAGGGACTAAAATCTTTAAATTATTGGCCGCATATTTATAAAAAATACAATATTGAAAATAATACTTGCTCAATGATCAATTTAATATATTTATGTTTTCATGCAAATAATGACCAAAAAAAGTATATCTACAATATTTTGACAGAACCCGATGAACTCACCAACTTTTGTCAATTATCAGTACATGATAAGGATTCTCTAGATCTTAGTTTAAGGTTTAAGGGTATAAACTTATTCGAGGATAATGGTTTTCTTTTTAATGCAATCTCTGATGAAGATAACAAAAATTATGTTCAGAAATCTATTAATCATCATCAGAATTTTAATAATAGTTCTAAATACATAGAAGTTATTAAATTAATAAATAATTATTTTACAAACCATTAATACCTTTAAGTTTTAAAAAATTCTTGATAAATTAAGACTTATTTACTAATGACAATAACAAGGCTAATATCAAATATATATTTTTGTTTGTTTTTTGAAAAAGGAATCATCACATAGATCAGACGAATTAAAATCTCTTGGATGGAATCAAGAGGAAATAATCCGTTACGAAGAACTTTTTGAGTATAGTCAGAGATGGGGTTTAATTAATCTTGAACGAGAAGATAGGCAATTTCTTAAAAAGGCCGAGAAAATTCTTCCTAAAATTGAATCTAAAAGAACTACAGTAAAGAAGTTAGTAGAGGAGAAGTCATATTATAAATATATAAAATTCTATTTTGATCTAATTGATGATTTCGATAGATCAAATGTTTTAACTACACATATTAGTGCTTGGAGCATAATACTAGGAGTAGAGCTTGAACTTTTAAAAGAACTAAAACCAGTTCTGGGATTGCCTGATACAATTAAGGCAAAAGAAATTTCTAGTCATAGGAGCTCATTAATTGATATGGCTATTAAGAAATATAAAGCAATTAATAATAATAAAACCTTTGATTTTAATAGTGCTTTATCTATTCAAGATGAAGTAGTGTCTAAAAGTTGGAAATCTATTATTGAAAATTTCCCTAATGAGAATAAGCGATATATGGTGATAGAAGAAAAAGTAAAAGATGAGTTTAGAAATGAAGTTCACTTGCAAATAGAGAGTTTTATGAAAAATGAATTTCCATCTTTGAAAGTAGATTTATAAAGATTTTCCCTTAATGAATTTTCTTTTCATTAATATTTAGCTAAATATATAAAAGAAGTTTTTTAAATATTTTGAAAAATCAACGATTCGAGACTCTACAACTTCATGCTGGGCAAGAACCAGACCCAACTACAAACTCAAGAGCGGTTCCTATTTATCAAACAAGCTCTTATGTATTTAATAATGCCGAACATGGGGCTAATCTTTTTGGATTAAAAGAGTTTGGAAATATCTACACTAGATTGATGAATCCGACGACTGATGTTTTCGAAAAAAGAATGGCGGCTTTAGAAGGAGGGGTCGCGGCATTAGCCACTTCTTCTGGGCAAGCCGCACAATTCGTGGCTGTGGCCAATTGTATGAAGGCAGGAGATAATTTCATTTCTACTTCATTTCTATATGGAGGCACTTATAACCAATTTAAGGTCCAATTCCCGAGGTTAGGAATTAATGTGAAATTTGCGGATGGAGATAATGTAGATAGTTTTGCAAGCAAGATTGATGAAAGAACCAAAGCTATATATGTAGAGTCTATGGGTAATCCCAGATTTAATATTCCAGACTTTGAAGGGCTTTCTTCTATGGCTAAAGAAAAGGGTATACCTTTAATTGTTGATAATACACTTGGTGCCGGAGGAGCATTAATTAAACCTATTGAATTTGGTGCTGACGTTGTTGTTGAAAGTGCGACAAAATGGATTGGTGGGCATGGAACCAGTATTGGCGGTGTAATTGTTGATGCAGGTACATTTGACTGGGGTAATGGGAAATTCCCCCTCATGAGTGAGCCAAGCGATGCATATCATGGTCTTGTTCATTGGGATGCATTTGGATTTGGTAGTGATATTTGTAAATCTTTAGGTGTGCCTGATAATCGCAATCTAGCATTTGCTCTTAGGGCTAGGCTTGAATGCTTAAGAGATTGGGGGCCTGCTCAAAGTCCTTTTAATTCTTTTCTTTTGCTTCAGGGATTGGAAACTCTTAGTTTGCGGATAGAAAGGCAAGCTGCTAATGCTCTTGAATTAGCAAAATGGCTTAACTCTCATAAAGCAGTAACTCATGTGAATTATCCAGGATTAGAATCAGATCCTTATTATTCAAGAGCTCTCAAATATACAACAGGAAGAGGAATGGGTTGTATGTTGATGTTCTCTCTCAATGGGGGGTATGATGATGCGGTCCGATTTATAGATTCTTTAAAGCTTGCAAGCCATCTTGCTAATGTTGGTGACTCAAAGACTTTGGTGATACATCCTGCTTCTACTACACATCAACAATTATCTGAGGAAGAACAAATCTCTGCTGGTGTAACACCAACTATGGTTAGAGTATCGGTTGGAATTGAGCATATTGATGATATAAAAGCAGATTTTCAGCAAGCTTTGGATAATATTAAATAATGTTCGGAATTAAGTGGCTTTAATAATACCAAGCAATTATCATAAGATTCGAGATGTTGAGAAGAATCATATTTCATGGATTGAGCCAGAGTTAGCTGAGAGGCAAGATATCAGACCTCTAAGGATTGGCATTTTAAATATAATGCCCCTGGGAAAACAATATGAATTTAATCTTTTACATCCATTAGGTTTGTCTCCATTACAAATAGAACCTATATGGGTTAAGTTGAATACTCATACTTATAAAACATGGGACATTGATCATTTAAACAATTTATATACGAGCTGGGAGGAGGCAAATAGTACTAATCCTTTGGATGGACTCATTATTACTGGTGCTCCAGTAGAACATTTAGACTTTGAAGAAGTTAATTATTGGCATGAATTTACAGACATTGCTAAGGAGGCAAGAAAGATATGCGCAAGCACTCTCGGTTTATGCTGGGCTGGGTTTGCACTCGCTTACCTTGAAGGAGTTGATAAAGAGGTTTTTGATAAAAAGTTGTTTGGTGTTTATCCCTTAAAAAGTTTAGTTCCCGGGCATCCTTTAATGGGAACTCAGGATGATGAATTTATTTGCCCACAAAGTAGATTTGCTGGACTGCCTGATAAGGAAATGGAAAAAGCTCAAGATGATGGTAGATTAAATCTATTGGCTTACGGCGAGAAAGTAGGATACACAATTTTTGAGACTACTGATCAAAAACAAATTATGCATTTAGGTCATCCAGAATATACTGTGCATAGAATATTAAGCGAAATTAAAAGAGATAAAGAAAAAGGTGATGTACCTCCTCCTGAGAATTTTGATATTAATTATTCAAAAACCTCCTGGAGGTCACATAGAAATCTTTTGTTTCAACAATGGCTTTGGCTCTGTTATCAGAAAGTTAGTTTAAATGGGAATTAAGTTAGTGACCAGTTTCTATTCCGGCCAATTTATCAAACAGGTCGAGACTTTCCTTATTCAATCCAATTATTTCAACTTTGGATCCACCATTTCTAAACTTTCGAATTATCTGGTCAATTGCAACAACTCCACTTTGATCCCAAATATGAGCTGATGTCATATCAATAGTTATTTGTTCGGGATGTTCGTGAATATTAAAACCCTGTAAGAAATATATCTTGCTAACAAAAAAAAGTTGCCCCTCAACTGTGTATTTTATATGATTGTTAGATATTTTTGATTTCTTCACATGTATTACTTTTGCTACTTTCCTGCTAAATAGTATGGCTGCTAAAACAACTCCAGAGACTACTCCATAGGCAAGATTATGAGTAAGCATTGTAATTGAGAAAGTTGTAAGCATTACCGAGGTATCACTTTTAGGTATTTTTCTTATATTTCTAAGACCATTAATATCAGCTGTGCTTATAACTATTGTTATCATTACCGATACCAATGCTGCCATTGGTATTTGCCCTATCCAGGGCTTTAAAAGAATTATCATTACAATAAGAGCTATACCAGATGAGAAGGTTGATAACCTTGATTTACCTCCGTTTTCAACATTCATGACTGACTGACCAACGAGTGCGCAACCTGCCATTCCTCCAAATATTGAAGTTACAATATTTGCAATTCCTTGCCCCCTTGCCTCCTTGTTTTTGTTTGAATTCGTATCTGTTGTATTATCTAAGATATCTTGAGTAAGGAATGTTTCCATCAAACCTACTAAAGATATTGCCAGTGAGAATGGAAGTATTTTTCCTAATGTTTCTAGGTTAAAAGGAATTTTTCCCGACTCTATTGATCCAAATGGTAGGGAAGGCTGAGGCAACCCGGAAGGTAAATCTCCCAAGTCTTTGACTGTAGGTATTTCTAAGTTAAAAGAAATACTAATAATAGTAATTGCTATGATTGCAACTAGTTGGGAGGGTATTACCCTTGTTATTTTTGGGAGACCATAGATAATTATTAGGCCTAAAATAACTAACAACCAAACTATAGGGATTTGTTCCAATGATGGCACTTTGCCTACAGTTTTCATTTGATCACCCAATCCAAGCTGCGGAAATTGGTTAGTAAGGATTAACAATGCAAGGGCATTTACAAATCCACTGAGAACAGCAGTAGGTACAAATCGCATTTGATACGCCAGCCTCAAGTACCCCCAAATTATTTGAAATATGCCTGTTAATATTCCTGCTGCTATTAAATAAGATAATCCTTGCCCAGGTTCCCCCTGGGTTACTAAATCAGTCATTAAAAGGGCCGTTGAGCCAGTAACAGATGTAATCATTCCTATACGTCCACCAACAAAAGCTATAGTAATGGAAAGACAAAAAGCACCAATAAGGCCAACAGTCGGGTCAACTCCTGCTATCGCTGAGAAAACAATCGCTTCTGGTATCATTGCTAAAGCTACAACTATTCCTGAAAGAATGTTTGACTTAGGATCTTCAAGCCAGTTCCTAGATAGATAAGTTCTTAAATTGGACATCAATAATAGACTATTAATAATGAAGTTACCCTATAAAGGAGGCAAATTCCCCATGGGATCATAAATATTCTTTAAAAGTTTTAATTTATTTAATTTTTTCCCAAATGCTAATTCAATCTCTTCTCGATGAAAGTCCAAATGATTATGCAATTGAGCAAGATGTATATGAGGAAAAAAATTCTTTAATTTTATCCAAGATTTTATTAGCCAATTAATAGCAAGTTCTTTATCTTTAAGGTCGTTTTTTTTCCAAGACGTATATATCCATGGCTTCCAAACAGAATCTCTGTGAATAAAATAGTCTTCATAATTTTTTTTCAAATTGGTTGAACTCCCTAATTGTTGGCAAGCTACATAGCAAGATTTATTGGGCCTGTTTTCATTGATGTCTTCCATTAATTTAGTGAATTCATAAATTCTATTTTCAATACTGCAACCAAGAAGACTAATAACTTCGGAATGATTTGTTTGATTTAATTCAAAGAGTTTTAATTCTTTAGGGAAAAATATTGCTTGATTAAAGCTTTTTAATATTTTATGTTTTAAAGCCTTGAATCCTTTGATTTTGTTTAAAAGGTTTTCATTATGAATTTTATCTTTGGCTGTTTTTAATTCACATACTATGTATATATATTTTCGCTCTGAATGCATCCACTGAAGACTTTGATTAGGTGGAAACATTTCCGCTAGAGTAATTATCTCCTTAAATTCATTGTCATCTACAAATCCTTCGCATATCAATATCGGCGAAGATTCGAATGTTTTTAAACCAATTTCAGTGATAATTGACAAGAAAGGAGCAGCTCCTTTGATGGCTTCCCAAAGGTCTATTTCTTCTTTTTTAATTTCTTTTTTCGAAATTGCAAAATATTCACCATTTCCTAGGTACCCTTTTACTGAATCAATATTGTCTATCGCCAATCCATATCTTCGGCTCAACGGGCTAATCCCGCCAGTTAATATAAAGCCTACACCGGGTAAACTTGATAATCCTGTTGGAAATATTCTTCCGTGTTTCTCTAATTCATCTAACAAGCTCCCCATCAAGACTCCTCCACCTATTTTGACTATTTTTTTTTGGGGATTATATTTAATGTAGTTGTAGTTTTTTCTTAGGTCTAGAGTTATTAAGTTTTCTTTTGCGCAGCTAGAGGTGGTTCCTCCACTGCAAACGCAAAGATATTCACTTCCAGGAAAATAATTGTTGTTAATTAGCATTAAGTCCGGAATTTTATAAATTATTTTCTTTAAATCAGCATCTTTTGCATTTATATTGGGGACTTCAAATATTTCTGAAATATTTATCACTTTCATTTTTATATCCTTATATTATGATATAAAAAAAATACAACATTGGATAAAGACGGATCAAATATTAAAAATCATTTTGGCATTTTAATTTGTGGCCATGGCAGTAGAAACAAACTAGCTATAGAAGAATTCAAAGATTTAACTTTATCAATTAAAGATAGGTATAAAGGAATTGATGTTGAATATGGATTCCTTGAATTTGCTCAACCTTCCTTGGTCGATGCGTTGGATAAATTTAAGAAGAAAGGCATAACAAAAGTGTTAGCTGTACCAGCTATGCTTTTTGCTGCAGGTCATGTCAAGAATGACATACCCAGTGTGTTGAATTCTTATTCAAAAAAAAATAATATAGAAATTGTTTATGGAAGAGAATTAGGCATCAATAATTTGATGGTTAGCGCTGCTTGTGAGAGAGTAAAAGATGTATTTACGAAGAATATCGAGATCAAACCATCAGAGTCAGTCTTGGTAGTTGTTGGCAGAGGATCTTCAGATCCAGATGCAAATTCTAATGTTTGTAAAATTACTCGGATGATTGTTGAGGGTCTTGGTATGGCTTGGGGAGAAACGGTTTACTCAGGAGTAACTTTCCCATTGGTTGAGCCTGGACTAAATCACATAGTTAAGCTTGGTTATAAGAATGTGATAATCTTTCCATATTTTCTATTCTCGGGTGTTTTAGTAACAAGAATAAAAAGACAAAGAGATACCGTCGCTCTAAAGAATCCGAACCTAGCTTTCTATGATGCTAAATATTTATCTTCTCACCCACATGTGGTTGATACTTTTGAAGAGAGAATCAATGAAATCTTGTATAAAAAAAATAATGCAGATATGAATTGCTCTTTATGCAAATATAGATCTAATTTATTTGGCTTTGAGAGCGAAGTTGGTTTAACTCAGGTTAGCCATCATGATCATGTGGAGGGCTTGGGAATCAGCTGTGATTTATGCGTTTCGGAATGCAATGGTTCATGCGAATTAGAAATTCAAGCCTTAGGAACTCAATTAGATTCTGGCGGAAAGAGCGGACATCATCATAATCATCATCACCATCATTCAAACTATCCAAATGCGATGCATCCACTTGGACCTGTTAACTTGAAAGCCAAAGAAGAAGATAAATCTTAAGAAAAATAGTTGAAAAACCAAGAATCACCCGTCTCTTCTTGAGACGAGTCTTATGAGACTTCTTACCTATAAGCATTGCTTATGTTTAAGAACCTACCTTTTATTCATATTTTTTTCCACAGAAAATAACTAGTTTTCCACGTCCACTTCCACATCATTTAAGTTAATAAAAGTCTTTTGCCAAAGTGCTTTCAGTTGCTGATTATTGTTGACTTTTTCAAAAAATATTATCTATGAGTATAAATTCTATTTAATTTTAAAGATGAATGACTATATGACATGAGTCTCATTTTATATTCTTAATTTGTTGCTTTTTGACAGCTTTTGGAAAATAGTTAATTATAAATCTTGTAGGAGTAAATTTTTTTAATGGAATCACCCATTCAAGAATCATCTAATGAAATAAATTTGGTCAGTAAAGACTCTAATGTAATTTCACTTGAAACAGAATTATCAGAGAAGCTTTATCTAAGCATGAAAGATTTTGTTCTAAATAATCCAACTTGGGATCAATATCAGTTGATTAATTCAGCCCTAGCAACCTTTTTGGTACAGAATGGCTGTGATGATAGATCTGTTGCTGAATTGTATATAAATCAATTATTTACTCCTACAAAAGCCTCTTGACAGCATAACAAGCTCTTCTAGTTAAAGACATCATGGTAAGAGTTGGACTTTGCCACGATGATGTAGGCCAGCATGCGCCGTCAACAACGAAAACATTCTTGCACCTCCATAATCTATTCCATTTATCTGTCACACTATTTTCTTCGCTTGTGCCCATTGGTGCCCCACCTACTTCATGTATGTAATACCCAGGATGAGGAATATCGCCAGTTAAGGCGATTGAATTATTTTGTAAATATTTCAGAAAAGGTATGTTCAGGACATCTTGAAAATTGATAATTTTTCCGCCTGTTTCTGATACAATTTGCCTCATAGTAATCTTCATATGTTTAGACATCTTTATTTCATTGTCACTCCATTGAAAATCAATATGCGGAATTGGTATTCCCCATGAATCTGTTTGAGAAGATAATGTGACTTTATTATCTTTATTTGGCAAGACTTCACCATGCGAAATTAAAAAACCTAATGATTCTTCAGTATTCTTTTGGAGAAATCGAGGAATTCCTAATCTGTCTATGGCCCCCCAAATCCCATATCCTCTTATGAAGTCTATTTTGGTTCCTGTTGGCAATTTCGAACCAAAAGGTATAAAAAAACTTCCAGCACCTGATAATAACTTTGATTGAAAATTACTTACCCCTTCAAATGGCATAGAAAAGAATTTGCATATAGAAACATGATCCATTAGATATTTGCCTAATTTATCTGATGGATCTAAAAAACCATTTTTTCTGATTTTTTTTTCTGAATTAAGAAGAATTCTTAAAGAATTAATTGTTGAAGCACATAAGAACAATAAACTACAACTCAATTCCTTTCTTAAGCCATTTTTAGTATTTACGATTTGAATTTTGGTTGCACGTTCCTTATGGCTGTCAGTTTCAAATGATTCAACTAAGTGATTAGCTAGTATTTGTACATTTCCAGTTTGAAGTGCTTTTCTAAGTGTGCTACCAATACTTGATGATCTAGGCCATATATCTTCCTTAACTGAACAATTCTTTTCAAACCCTCTTGATTGTATAAATGGATAATTTAGCTTCTTTTTTAATTTAGATCTAAATAATAATTCACTATCAGTCAACGTTAGATTTCCAATATAGTTTCCATCAGGAACCTGCTCTAGGTTATCTTTTTGACCGTAAATACCCATTAAATTCTCTACATAATCATAAAAAGGCGATAATTCGTCATATGATATTGGCCAATCACTTCCAAATCCATCCTTAGATGATGGTTTGAAATCTTCAGACCCTAATCTTAGGGTTATGCCTCCCCAGGTTAATGATCTGCCTCCCACCTGCTTGCCCTGAGTCCATAAAAAAGGCTTATTTTTTGGATTGCTATAAGGATATTTGAACTCATCTGCATATAAATTAGGGTTATTTTTCCAATATCCCGGATGTTGAATTTGAGCTCTATGTTTTTTAGATATTATTTTAGAGATTCTTTGTAATGTGGCTTGAGGTTCATTATTTGAAGCTTCCTTTCTATCTAAATGTTGGCCCGCTTCAATTACTAATACTTTAATTCCTTGTTCTGCTAATGAGAGAGCGGCTAATCCACCAGTAGCGCCTGAACCTACTACTATTGCTTCATAGTTTTCTAAATTCAAGATTATTTTAGATAGGTTATTGCTAAATATAGCATTCAGTAAATATGCAGTTTTTGCTTTGGTTCTGTAGAAGTTAGAATTTAAGCTAAATGTTTATGGAATCCTAATGAAGTCATTAATTCTATTCTCTTTGCTATTTTGTCTAGCAATTCCCAGAATCACCTTTGCGGCTTTAGATTATGGAAAGCAGTCTTTATTAGGTGTTAACTTCTCAGGTTCTGATTTGCAGGGAGCCACTTTTTACCTCACTGATTTACAAGACGCAGATCTTTCAAACTGCGACCTTCAAGGAGCAAGTTTGTATGGAGCAAAGCTTAAGGATACTAATCTAAGTAATTCCAATCTTAGAGAAGTGACATTGGATTCAGCGAATTTAGATGGTGCAGATTTAAGAAATACTAATTTAGAGGATTCTTTTGCTTATAGCACTCAATTTCACAATGTAAAAATTGAAGGTTCTGATTTCTCAAACGTTTACCTAACAAATGACATAATTAGAGAATTTTGTAAAACTGCTAAAGGAGTAAATCCATTTACAAATAGAGATACGAGAGAGACAATAGGTTGTGAGTAAAACCAATCAATATATGTAAGATAACTCTTTTTTTATTTTTCTTGTTTTATATAAAGATTTACCTATCGGCCAACCTAAAACACATAAATGCCTCATTGTGATCTCAGAATATAAATAGTATTTGTTATTTACGGTCTCTAATCCTATTTCTTTTAAGGTTTTTTTCAATAAATATAGATCAAATGCATTTCCTTCCTTTTTATCTAAAAGTATTAGTTTACTCTCTCGTAATTTACTTTCAAATTCCTTTTTGTCTTTAGCAAAACCCACCTCTAGATAATTGTATTTATCCAAAAAGAGTGTATATAGAATCCCTTGACTTTCTTCTGATCTAGTGGGGAAGAATTTAAAATTTTCAATTAATTTATTTATAGAGAAAGATCCTTTGCCTATTGTTTTATTCTGCATGATTTTATTCCTTAACTTTTGATGACTCATATTTTTCTAGAAGATGATTCACTTCTGCTAAGGCAATTCTTTTTTTACAAGCCGAATCGTATCTATTAACAGCTATTTCAGGAATCGAACCCTTGCTTTTTATCTCTCTTAAACCGGTCTCAAGGCATTGTAATGCAACACTGGAAAGATCTCTCCCCTCTGCAGCCGCCCATACTTTCATCAAATAATTCAAGTTCGATGGAACAGATACTTGTAGCTTGTTTGAATTAGAAGGACTCAATGCGATATCGTCTAAATCTAGTTCTTTGCTATTAATACTATCCTTGACTTTTTTCTTTAAGTTTTTGACTTGATTATTGGGATCTAGTTTATCTTTTACCCGCTTATCAATTTCAAAAAAGTCTTCTTCTGAATCAATAAGGATTTCTAATGCCCATTGAGCATCTTCCTCGGGAATCGAAGTGCTTTTCAGCCATTCTTCTCTAAAGTAAGACCAATTTCTAGGCATAAAGTAATTATAATATTTATAGCCTAATAGAATATTATCAGATTGTCTATAGATTCTGAATAGATTGTTTATAGAATCTTATATATTAAGTAATTTTTATTCGAGACTTTTGCTTAGAAAAATCCTTCGTTTTCTAGAGGATTTTATTTGTTTTCTCTATAAGTTCAATTTTGTAGCCGTCTGGATCTTCTATGAAGGCTAAGATTGTCTTGCTATTCTTCATAGGACCTGGAGGGCGCGTAATCTTGCAACCATTTTCAGAAAGAGTTTTACATACTTCATGAATATTGGTTACTCCAATTGCGATATGCCCGAATCCTTCACCTTTGGAATAATACTTTTTACCCCAATTATATGTAAGTTCAATCATTGTATTATCTTCTTCAGGTCCATAACCTAAAAATGCTAATGTGAATTTTCCATCAGAGTAATCTTTTTTTCTAATTAATTTCATACCAAGTTTATTAACATAGAAATCGATAGATTTATCTAAATCTCCAACTCTTAACATGGTGTGCAAAATTCGCATTTTTCTATTTTTAAATAACTTTATAATTTTCATTTTATTAACTAGTTTCTATAAAATTGAGTTATTGTGAAATTTATTTGAGTATTACGTGAACAATATTTCTCAAAGAATAATCTCTATTTTTTTGTATACTTACCCTCTAAAGGCCTCATTACCTTTTGGGTATTATTTATTTATGCAATACCCGTCATTGAAAATAATCAGTTTCATAACATTACCTTTGGCTTTAATCGAGAACTCATTACCATTTGGGAATATTTTGATGTTTTTTCTCATTTTCATTGGATTAGCAAGAAATCCAAAAGTAACTTATTACATTCGATATAATGCCTGCCAATCAATTCTTATAAATATAATTTTAATCTTATTAGGTTACCTTGTTCAGATTATTCAATTATCTGAATTATCAAGTTTATTATTTTTGTCTTCTATTGCCGTATTTATTTTTGTCAGTATTAAATGTGTTTTAGGTTTGGAACCAGATTTACCTTTTATTAGTAACTCTGCAAGAATTCAAATATATTAATTTTTGGATCTAATAGTTTATTGATATCATA
>CAJWWR010000027.1 GCA_913048245.1 uncultured Prochlorococcus sp.
AACATACATAGGTAAACAAGTATTTAATAATATTTTTAAATTTTTTAAGAATAACTCTAAACATTAAATTAAATTCAGAAAATCTATTCAAAAGTTAATTAATTAAGTTCTTAATTAATACTTAATTTGTTCTATTATGAATTAAACAAAGAGTTTAACAATTAGACGATAATCTTTAATGACTAATTCAGATTATTTAATTAAGGCAGCAGTCAAAAAATTAAGTGAAAAATTTAATCAGACTTTTTCTGAAAAGATTGGAGAATTAAATTCAGTCGCCCAAGAACTCCCTGATATATTTAAAAAAGAACTGGAAATACTGATTGATGAAATAATTAAAGAGGCAGAATTTATGAAAGAAGATGCCAACAGCTCAAAAAAATATGAAAATGAAATCAAACAAAAAGACAATCCGAAAAAAAAATGTGATAAGAAAATTGAAGAAATTCATATTCTTTTGAAAGACCTTAATCAAGAATTAAATATCCAACCTTAAAGAATGTTTATAAATATATTTACAAATTTTTTGAAAAAGGTTCAAAGAAGTTGTCTTATTTGGAAAAGTCTTTTGCTACTTATTATTTTCTTATGGTTTGATAATATTTATTTCAAGTTTTCTCCAAATAATTTTTCGAAGAGAATTAAAACCCAACAGAGAAGAGCAAAATGGTTTACTAATCAATTAATTCAGCTTGGTTCAGCGTTTATAAAAATTGGGCAATTACTCTCTGCAAGGCCTGATTTAATATCAAAAGAATGGATTCAAGAATTATCAAAGTTACAAGATAATGTTCCTCCGTTTTCCTATGAACAAGTCGAATTGACTATAAAAAAAGAATTAAAGAATAATTTCTCCAAAATAGAATTTATAGAAAAAAAACCGATAGGTTCTGCTTCACTAGCACAAGTGCATAAAAGTACCTTAAAAAATGGCGAGCAAGTTGTTTTTAAAGTTCAGAGGCCTAATTTACGAGATCTATTCACAACTGATTTGGCCATAATGCAGCAGATTGCATTTATTCTCCAGAAAAATAAAAATTGGAGTCGAGGAAGAAATTGGGTTGCAATTGCCAAAGAATGCAAAAAAGTACTTTTACGAGAGCTGGATTTTAATTGCGAGGCTCAATATGCTGCTAGATTCAGACAACAATTTATTGATGATCCAAAAATCAAAATACCATCAGTTAAATGGGATTTGAGTACTGATAAAGTACTTTGCCTGAGTTATCTTGATGGTATAAAAATAAGCAATATAACTGCATTAGAGTCTCAGAATATTAATCTGACAGAGATAGCTGAAATTGGTGCAATTAGCTACCTCAAGCAATTAGTAAACTTTGGATTTTTTCATGCTGACCCTCATCCAGGTAACTTAGCAGTTTCTAAAAAAGGAGAGCTAATTTTCTATGATTTTGGCATGATGGGTAGTATCTCAAATAATTTACAAAAAAGTCTTGGATCGATGGTAAGGTCAGCCGCTTTAAGAGATGCTTCATCACTTGTTACACAACTACAAGATTCTGGTTTAATTTCAAAAGAAATAGATGTGGGCCCTGTCAGAAGATTGGTAAGATTAATGTTAAAGGAAGCTCTAACACCCCCATTCAGCCCAAACATCATAGAAAAGTTATCTGGAGATTTATATGAACTTGTTTATGAAACTCCTTTTCAACTTCCAGTTGACCTGATTTTCGTAATGAGAGCTTTATCTACTTTCGAGGGTGTTGGAAGGATTCTAGATCCTGATTTTAACCTTGTTTCAATTACAAAACCTTATCTCATTTCAATCATGTCCTCAAGCAACCAAAGTCCTAATGATCTAATTAATCAACTTGGTAAACAAGTTGGTGAATTAGGTTCTAAAGCTGTCGGTATCCCAAAAAGGATTGACGATAATCTAGAAAGATTAGAACAAGGCGACTTGCAATTGCAAATACGTATGGGTGAATCTGATAGGCAATTCAAAAGGATGTTCACTGCTCAGAAGTCTTTGGGTCATTCAATATTAATGGGTAGCCTTTTTATTACTTCAGCTTTGCTTGCTGGGAATAATAAAACAAATTATGCAGTTTTTCCATTAATTTTTGCATCGCCAATATGTTTTGATTGGATTAATTGTCAGCTAAAAATGAGAAAAGGAACCAGATTAGAGAAACTAAAGCAATAAATTACATATTTTTAGGACCCAATCCCAAAGATCCAGCAAATTGAGCACTGGATCCCAAATCCTTCTCTATTTTCAGTAACCTGTTATATTTCGCAACTCTTTCACTTCTACTCAGAGAACCCGTTTTTATCTGACCTGACCTTGTAGCCACAGATAGGTCAGCAATTGTTGTATCTTCAGTCTCACCGCTTCTATGACTAATAACGCTAGTAAAACCAGAACGCTTTGCGAGATCAATTGCCTCTAATGTTTCTGTTAAAGTACCGATCTGATTAACCTTTATTAGTATTGAATTAGCTGATTTTTCTTGTATACCTTTTATCAACCTTTTTGTATTGGTTACAAACAAATCATCTCCCACAAGTTGTACTTTATTTCCTAGATTTTTGTTTAATTCAATCCAGCCATCCCAATCATCTTCTGCAAGTCCATCTTCTATTGAAACAATTGGATAATTAGCAACCAACCGTGATAAGTAATTAATCATATCTGTACTTTCCATTTGTTGACCTTCATAAAAATATCTTCCCTCTTTATAAAATTCTGTACTTGCCGCATCCAGAGCTAAAGAGACCTCTTCACCAGGTTTAAAACCTGCTTGATTAATTGATTCAATAAGCAAGTCACCAGCTTCTTCACTGGAGGATAAATCGGGGGCAAAGCCTCCTTCATCTCCTACAGCCGTAGATAATCCTTTTTTTGACAATAGAGACTTCAGTGAATGAAATATTTCAGTTCCCATTCGCAAGGATTCGGAAAAAGATGATGCCCCATGCGGAACAAGCATGAATTCCTGGAAATCTAGACTATTTGCAGCATGTGCGCCTCCATTAATAACGTTCATCAATGGAACTGGCAGTAAGGTCGACAAAGGATTGCCTAAATATCTATACAATGGAAGTTCTAATGCATTAGCAGAGGCCCTGGCAGTAGCAAGACTAACAGCAAGTATTGAATTTGCGCCTAGGCTTGCCTTATTTGGAGTTCCATCAATTTCAATCATTAAATTATCAATTTTTGTTTGATCTAAAGCAGATAGTCCACAAAGGGCAGGGGATATTGTCTCATGTATTTTACTTACTGCCTGCAATACTCCTTTCCCCATATATCTACTACCCCCATCCCTAAGTTCGTGGGCTTCATGAGCTCCTGTACTTGCACCACTTGGAACTATTGCAGAACCACTTATTCCACATTCTAAAAAAACTTGGGCCTCAACAGTAGGATTACCTCTTGAATCAAGGACCTCTCTGGCTTCGATGGTGTCAATCAGGAAATCAATAGTTTCTTTCACAATTTCATGGATACTATATAAATCCTATTAATTACTGGGATATTTGGCTAATTTCTGAAATAAATCAAAGAAATCAAAAATTATCTTCTAAATCTTTTTTACTCTACTTACTAATTATCTCAGTGGAAGTCTATAAAAATTATCTGTATATTTTTTATTAAGAAAAATTCTTTTTAGAAACTATGTTATGAAAACAAAATTTTAATTTTTTATTCATATAAAAATAATTAGAAAATATTTTAAATCAATCAAAGAGGTTCAAACATACTTATATTAGAAATATATTCAATTCATTGATAATGAATTAATTTAATCATGAGAGGAACACTTTCAACCAAACCAGAGCTATTTAGTGATCTATCTTGGAATCTTCTTCTTTTGGGCGAAGAAACAGCTAAAAAGTGGGGTCATAACGAATTTAATATTGAACATGTTATACACACTCTTTTTTCCTCAACAGAATTTGCAGATTTTATTGACAAGTTATCCATAGACGAAAATATTGTTTTAGATTTAACGGAAGATTTCCTAGAGGAAAATCCTGAAAATCAATCAGAAATTTTCACCATCGGAGAGGACCTTGAGGTATTGCTTGATAATGCAAATCATATCAAGATCCAATGGGGTTCTAATTTAATTGAAATACCACATTTACTTATAGCAATTGCAAGAGATGAAAGATTAGGATATTACGTTTTTGAAGAAGGTAATTTATCAGTAGAAAAATTAGAAGCTGAGTTAAAATTTTATCCAAACGTAATTTCAAAAGAAAATAATTTATCTCCATCATTTTCAGATTCCAGCTCAAGTAAAATAACCAAGATTTCTTTAAAAGATGAAAGTATTGAAAATAGCTATGACAAGCCTAAGATCATTTTAAATTCTCAAAAATCTCATCCAAACCTTGAAATAATTAGTGAAGATGGTGAAGATTCCCCTTTATCACTTTATGGTAAAGATCTAACACAAACTGCAAAAAAGGGGTTTCTTGATCCTGTTATTGGTAGAGACACAGAAATTAATAATCTATTGCGAATCCTCTCTAGGAGAAATAAAAACAATCCAATTCTCATAGGCAAACCAGGAGTTGGGAAAACAGCAATTATTGAATTATTAGCCCAGTTAATAAATCAAAACAAAGTGCCTGAATCACTGAAAAATTTAAAAATTATATCCCTGGATATCGCATCACTCGTCTCAGGAACAAAGTACAGAGGCCAACTTGAAGAGAGAATGAAATCAATATTAGATGAATTAAAAACTTCCCAACAAGGCATTATCCTTTTTATTGATGAAATCCACAGGATACTCAACTCAGAAAGATCATCAACCGACATAAGCGGGATTTTAAAACCTTTTTTAACTGAAAATAGTCTCAGATGTATTGGAATTACTAATCCTGATATGTTCCGTGAGAATATCGAAAAAGACCCGACATTGAATCGCTGTTTTCAATCTATATATGTCAATGAACCTTCGGTAGAACTTAGTTCAGAAATAATTAATGGTATTAAAAGAAAATATGAGGTACATCATGGAATTAAAATCACTGAAGAAGCGGTAGATGTAGCAGCAAAACTCTCAAATAGATATATCAGTGACAAATGCCTACCTGACAAAGCAATTGATCTTATCGACGAGGCAGCAGCTCAATTAAAAATAGAATCCAACTCAAAACCAGAACTAGTCTTGAAGATGGAACAAGAGGTTGTCTTAATAAATGATGATTTATGTAATATATCGGCTGATGACAGGGGACTTGAAGAAAAATTATTTGATAGAAAAGAGCAATTAATTGAAGATATAAAACTTACAACTAATCAATGGCAAAGAGGTATAGATCATTTAAACAAATTAGGTAATCTCCTAAATGAAGAAGACAAATTAACTAAACTTCTAAACGATATTGTTAATCAAGACATTAATTATGAAAATCAAGAAAATTATGAGCAGAATTTATCTGAAATACGAATTGCAATCCAAGAATTAGAAAGAAGTTTGGATAACCTAAGCACGGATGAAGAAATAATAATCAAATACAAGGTAACCCCTAATGATATTGCTGATGTAGTTGCTAAAATCACTGGAATACCAGTATCCAAAGTTGTGTCTAATGAACGAAAGAAACTTATTAACTTAGAAAAAGAAATCAGCCAAAAAGTGATAGGACAGGATCAAGCAATATCAGTAATCTCATCAGCGATCAGAAGAGCCAGAACAGGCATGAAGAACCCTAAAAAACCTATAGGCTCCTTTTTGTTTTTAGGCCCAACAGGTGTTGGCAAGACTGAATTAGCTAAATCACTAGCTGCCTCATTGTTTGATGAAGATGATGCAATGTTGAGGTTAGATATGAGCGAATATATGGAAAGAAACGCAGTAGCAAGATTATTGGGAGCGCCACCAGGTTATGTAGGATACGAAGAAGGTGGTCAATTAACTGAAGCAGTTAGAAGAAAGCCATATTCAGTGATTCTTCTTGATGAAATAGAGAAAGCACATAATGAAGTTTTTAATATCTTGCTACAAGTACTAGATGAAGGCAGATTAACCGATTCTCAAGGCAACACCATCGATTTCAAGAATACTGTTATAATAATGACAAGTAATTTAGCTGGAAAAGAAATCTTAGAAAGTGCCCAAAAAATTAATAATGAGACTGAAGAAAATGAATTATTGAATGAAAATTTAGATGATACTATAAATAAATCTCTCTCATCAATTTTCAGGCCAGAGTTTCTAAACAGAATTGATGAGGTTATCAAATTTGAGCCATTATCAAAAGCTCAACTTCAAAAAATTATTATACTTCAAATTGAAGATCTTAAGAAATTATTACTAGAACAAGATATTGTTATCAAAATTGATAAGAAAGTTGTTACCAAATTAGCTAATGATGCTTATCAGCCAGAATATGGAGCAAGACCTTTAAGTAGAGAGTTAAGAAGACAAATAGAAAATCCTTTGGCATCTAAACTTTTAGAAAGTAATTTCAAAAATAAAAAAAGTATTAGCATCAAGATTAATCCAACTAAAAAAGACACGATTATATTTACTCCTGGCTGATAAGTTAGCTAATAAGTTAAGATAGTATTAGATAAAAGATTGAATCTTAATCCTAATTTTGTGACTAGTCCTACTACTGAACAAGAATCATTAAATGAAGATTCCACCGCCATTCAAGAAGTAACTCCAAAAAATAAAAACTTCTTGGCGTCTACCTATGATGAACTTAAACTTGTCGTATGGCCAAATAAACAGCAATTGTTCAGCGAATCAGTTGCTGTCATAATAATGGTATCTTTTTCAGCCGCGGCGATAGCAGCTATCAGTAGATTTTATGGATGGGCGGCCGAACAGATTTTCCAATTAAACTAAATAACTTATTCAAGTTTTATGAAATTTGATATGAGATTAGATTAAATTCAATCCCCGTAAAATACTAACGATGATTCAAGACTTAACCAGCAATCTAAATACGCCCAAAGCAAATACTAGCGTTGCTAGGTGGTATGCAATTCAGGTCGCCTCCAGTTGCGAAAATAAAGTTAAAGCAACACTAGAGCAAAGAGCTGTTACGCTAGGAGTTAATAATCGCATATTAGAAATAGAGATACCTCAAACTCCTGGCATTAAACTAAAAAAAGATGGTAGCAGACAAACTACTGAAGAGAAAGTTTTTCCTGGCTATGTTTTAGTCAGAATGATCTTAGATGAAGATACGATGATGGCTGTAAAAAGCACCCCAAACGTTATTAATTTTGTTGGTGCTGAAGATGGGCGAGGTACTGGTAGGTCCAGAGGTCACATAAAACCAAGACCTCTCTCTAGGCAAGAGGTTAATAGAATATTTAAAAGAGCAGCAGAAAAGAAAGCTGTTGTAAAATTAGATATAGAAGAAAAAGATCGCATTATCGTCACAAGTGGTCCTTTTAAAGATTTCCAAGGAGAGGTAATAGAAGTATCTGGTGAAAGAAACAAATTAAAAGCTTTACTATCTATTTTTGGGCGCGAGACTCCTGTAGAATTAGAATTCTCACAAATCAGCAAACAGAACTAATTCACTTTATTTTTAGTAAATTAATTTTGTTAACTGAAACCCTTTTAAATTAAATCAAAACTAATGGCAAAAAAAATTGTTGCAGTAATTAAATTAGCTTTACAAGCTGGAAAAGCAAATCCAGCTCCTCCTGTTGGTCCAGCCTTAGGTCAACATGGTGTTAATATTATGGCATTTTGTAAAGAATACAATGCCAGAACACAAGATAAAGCTGGCTTTGTTATTCCTGTTGAAATTTCAGTTTTTGAAGATAGAAGTTTTACATTTATAACTAAAACCCCTCCAGCTTCAGTGTTGATAACCAAAGCTGCTGGGATAGAAAAAGGTTCAGGAGAATCATCTAAAGGATCCGTAGGTAAAATAAGTAAATCTCAACTTGAAGAAATAGCCAAAACGAAGCTCCCTGATTTAAACTGTTCAAGTATTGAATCAGCAATGAAAGTGATTGAAGGGACAGCCCGTAATATGGGAGTATCAATCTCTGAATAAATTCAATTTTAAAACTACAAACACCAAGGGGAGGTTTTCAACCGTCTGAACCCTAATCTAAATATGAAGAAACTTTCCAAAAGAATGGCGACTCTCTCTCAAAAGATTGAAGATCGCATCTATCCACCTCAAGAAGCTTTAGAAATTATCAAAGAAAACGCAGTCGCAAAATTTGATGAAACCATTGAAGCGCATATTCGATTAGGAATCGATCCAAAATATACTGATCAACAATTAAGAACAACAGTCGCGTTACCAAACGGCACTGGTCAAACCGTCAGAATTGCTGTAATTACCAGTGGAGAAAATGTTTCCAAGGCTAAAGCAGCTGGTGCAGATCTCTATGGCGAGGAAGATCTAGTAGAAGAGATTAATAAAGGCAATATGGATTTCGATCTTCTAATATCAACACCAGATATGATGCCAAAAGTTGCCAAGCTGGGCCGTGTATTAGGACCAAGAGGATTAATGCCAAATCCAAAAGCTGGAACAGTTACCAATGACATCGCTAATGCAATTAAAGAATTTAAAGCAGGTAAACTCGAGTTTCGAGCAGATAAAGCAGGGATAGTTCACGTTAGATTCGGCAAAGCCAGCTTCACCGCTACTGCATTATTTGAAAACCTCAAGACTTTACAAGAATCAATTGATAAAAATAAACCTAGTGGGGCAAAAGGTAAATATTGGAGAACCTTATATTTATCATCAACAATGGGACCATCAATTCAAGTTGATATAAGTGATTTACAAGATTATCAGGCGGAAGGTTAACTCGTTGTAGTACAATATAAGGGCACAAATACGGCCAAAGAAAGTAGGCTAATTTAGGTTTTCTAAATTTTAATTCCTACCGAGGTTACGTTAAGAAATTTTTTCCATTTGGATCTAATATTAGCGGCCTCTTTCTTAAAGAACTTTGCCGCATTTCCTGCTCTTCCTAAATTACGATCCAAAAAAACGAATGGGCCGAACACTAGAGAATAAGCAACAAATCGTACAAGAGATTAAATCTCTCTTGAACGAATCGGAAATGGCTGTGGTTCTTGATTATAAAGGTTTAACAATCAAGGAAATGTCAGATTTGCGAACACGTTTGCAATCCAATAATGGCATTTGTAAAGTTACAAAAAATTCGTTGATGCGTAGAGCAATCGATGGAGAAAGTAACTGGACAGGTCTTGAAACTTTGTTAACAGGAACAAATGCTTTTGTCTTAATTAAAGAAGATGTTGGTAGCGCGGTTAAAGCGATACAGTCTTTTCAGAAAGAGACAAAAAAATCCGAAACAAGAGGTGCTTTATTTGAAGGAAAACTTCTTAGCGAATCTGAAATTAAAGAAATCGCTAATCTACCTTCTAAAGAAATACTTATGGCAAAAATAGCAGGCGCACTAAATGGTGTTGCTACTAAGATTGCAATTAGTATTAATGAAGTCCCTTCTGGACTAGCCAGATCACTAAAGCAACATTCTGAGAGTTCAGAATCATAACAAATCTCACTATTATTCAATTAAGAAAATGTCTGCAAAAACCGAAGAAATTCTTGAATCATTAAAAACTCTATCTCTTTTGGAAGCTTCAGAGCTTGTTAAGCAAATTGAAGACGCATTTGGAGTATCTGCCGCGGCCTCTGCTGGAGTAGTAATGGCTGCTCCAGGTGCTGCCAGTGGTGATGGAGGAGACTCTGCCTCGGAAGAAAAAACAGAATTTGATGTGGTTCTCGAGAGTTTTGATGCCGCAGCAAAAATCAAAGTCCTCAAAGTTGTCAGAAACGCAACTGGGCTGGGACTCGGTGATGCAAAAGCTCTTGTTGAGGCTGCACCAAAGACTGTAAAAGAAGGTGTTGCTAAGGCAGATGCAGAAACTCTAAAAAAAGAGATTGAAGAAGCCGGCGGAAAAGTTACACTAAAATAAGAAGCTAATTTATCAACTTAGATAAATTAATTAACGGCTATTTGCCATGCAAAGCAAATCTAATATTGCTATAGAAGCCGCTACAGATGGAGCTTGTAGCGGCAACCCTGGTAATGGAGGGTGGGGTGGTTTAATAATATTTGAAGACGGCAGTAAATTAGAAATTGGCGGTTTTGAGGAAAATACCACTAATAACAGAATGGAGTTAACAGCTGCTATTAGAATCCTCGAGAAACTGCAAGATTACCAATTAAAAGAAAATTTTAAGTTGAGAACAGATAGTAAATATGTAATAGAAGGATATACAAATTGGATAAAAAAATGGAAAAATAATGGTTGGAGATCAAGTAATGGAAAAATGGTACTTAATAAAGACCTTTGGTGCGAAATTGATAATCTAAGAATTTCTGGATTAGTTATGGAATTTGTTAAGGGGCATAGCGGAGACACCTCAAATGAAAGAGTAGATTTGATTGCGACAAACTTTAGTAAAGGCATTACTACAAAGCTAGCTAATCAAAGTGAGAAAAATAATCAAAGTAATAATTTAGCACCAGCCGCAGTACAGAACTTATACAATCGAATGGATTTAGTGAACAAATTCACTGAAAAAGAATATTTACTTGAATCTGGCGAATTATGTGAGTTACTTGATCTGAAAGAGTTAGTTGCAATAAAAAACTTTCAGAAATTTGATTGGCGTAATTGGGAGTTAATTCCAGTAAATAAAAAGTATTGGAAAATAGTTAAAAGGCGATAATGAAGAAATATTTTATGAATAACAATTTTTTTTCATTTTCAAAAACATACGACAGCTTGTTTAGGCCAATTCTGAAAAATGATAACGGTATTGATGCTGAGGCACTGACTAATTTATCTTTAAGTTTATTAGCTTTCTGCTCTTCCAGAAGAGATTGGTCTATAATTTCCGCTGTTTTGGATGCTATTAAAAATGATTTAATCATATGCAATAAAAAACTTCATCAACAAATATGCGGAATAAATTTTACAAATCCTCTTGGGCTTGCTGCTGGTTTTGATAAAAATGGAGTTGCTACGAACATTTGGCAAGATTTTGGTTTTGGTTTTTCAGAAATTGGAACAATTACAAAATTCCCACAACCGGGGAATCCAAAACCAAGACTATTTAGATTAGCCAATGAACAAGCAGCCCTTAATAGGATGGGATTTAATAATGATGGCGCAGATGCTCTGTTAAGAAACTTTGAGAGGCAAAAAAAATGCAAATCACAAAGCAGACATAATCTTTGTATTGGAATTAATTTTGGCAAGTCTAAAATTACACCCTTAGAGGAAGCTAAAGAAGATTATTTTTATTCCATGAAATTGCTTATCCCACATTGTCAGTATGCAGTTATTAATGTGAGTTCGCCAAATACAGAAGGACTCAGGAAACTTCAAAATCCTGACCGCTTAAGGGAGCTACTCAGAGAGATAAAAACTATTAATAATTGTCCGCCATTATTTGTAAAGATTGCTCCAGACTTGAGTTTTAAAGAAATTGATGATATTTGTCAATTAATTAAAGACGAAAAAATTGACGGGATAATTGCCACTAATACTAGTCTAGATCGACTCGGTCTTGGTGAAAGAGTTTTAGCGAAAAGTGGATTAAAACTATCAGAGGAAAAAGGAGGATTAAGTGGACAACCTTTACAAACTAAAGCAAACCAAATTCTAAAATACATACATAATCAAGATAAAGATATAGTTCTAATTGGTGTGGGGGGGATTGACTCTCCAAAAGCTGCCTGGCAAAGAATTTGCTCAGGCGCTTCACTAATTCAAATCTATACAGGCTGGATTTATCAAGGGCCAAAATTAGTACCTGAAATCCTAAGGGGCCTATTAAATCAATTGAACGCACACGGAATATCTAATATAAATGAAGCAGTAGGTTCAGGCTTAGATTGGCGAGAATAACAAGTCGAAACTAAAAATGTAATATAAGATTAGTTATAGCTGGCTTAAATTATTGCAAGATTTCAACCTTATACATGGAGGCAATATTTATGCTCATGCAAAGAAATTAAATATATCCCCTTCTAAAATTATTGACTCTAGTGCATCATTGGTTCCTTTCTCACCGCCTGATTTTTTGAAAGAGGCTTTAAATTCAGTTATAGAATCTGAGAGCATCAAATATTATCCTGAAAGAAATCTAGACGACTTAAGAGAAATAATTGGCCATTTTCATATGGTAGATCCATTCAATATAATGCCAGGTAATGGGGCATCAGAGTTAATCACTTGGATAGGTTATGAAGCAGCCAGAAGTGGGAAAAATTGTTTACCTTCTCCAGGATTTGTAGATTATGAAAGAGCTTTAAAATGCTGGAACGGTAAATATTTTTTTCACGAGTTGCCAAAAAAGTGGGGTTCGTCGTTCCCCCAGGAATTCCCAATAAAACCTTTGTCTGAAGTAATTTGGATAACAAACCCTCATAATCCAAGTGGTCAGCTCTGGGAAAGAAACTCATTGGAAAAAATTGTAAAAGAATACAGGCTAGTTATTTGTGATGAAGCCTTTTTATCAATGACACCCAACGGTGAGGAACAATCATTAATTCCTCTCGTCAAAAAATATGAAAATCTTATTGTCATTAGAAGTCTCACAAAATTATTTAATATGCCTGGCATAAGGCTTGGATATGCTGTTGGATCAAAAAATTTAATCCAGCAGTTAAACCAAAAAAGAGATCCTTGGCCACTTAATACTTTTGCAATTATTGCAGGTAAAACACTATTAGAAAATAAGAATCAATATAAAAGATGGACTTTGAAGATTCATAACTGGATTCATTCAGAGAAATCCTTTTTATCTGAAGAAATCTCGAAAATTCAAGATCTTGATATTCGAAATTCAGCTACAAATTTTTTTCTTATTAAACACCAAAAATCACTATCACCATTAATACAACATTTAGCGGATAAAGGGATACTAATTAGAGATTGCTCATCTTTTAGATCATTAAACAATAGATGGGCAAGAATTAGTTTAAGAAGTCATAATGATAACCAAACAATTGCTGATGAAATGCATCAATTTTTTAAAAAGTAATTTATATATTTTATAATTTCATTCTTGGATTTGTTTGATTTGAATTGACTCATATTTTTCTGCATTAAATCCAAAATTTCATATTTATTTTTCCTTTTTTTACTAAATATTCTTTTTAAAGTCTTGTTTAAAAAAAGATCTGCTTTTGCACTTTGATTTATTATTATTGCCCCACCGATTGAAGATAAAACTAAGGCATTTCTTTCTTGATGGTTATTTTTAGAGCCTGGATATGGAATAAGTATTGAAGGCTTTCGCACAGCAATAAGTTCATTTATTGTTCCGGCTCCTGCTCTTGATATAACAAGATCACAATTTTGCATTAGAGCAGCCATATCATTAGTAAAATGAACCTGTATATAGTTAGATTTATTTTTAGAATCAATTTTCTTTTTACTTGTATCTCCTATTAAATGAATAATTCTAAAGTTTGCTGAAAGCAGAAATCCTAAAGATGCATCAAACATATCATTGACCCCTTTTGCGCCTTGACTACCGCCCATAACTAAAACTAATGGTTTACTACTCACAGGAACCCAGTCG
>CAJWWR010000028.1 GCA_913048245.1 uncultured Prochlorococcus sp.
ACTGATTTTGAATCTTTAGTTTTAATTGGAGTTGTAGCTATTTTCTTATTCCAAATAATAATTAATATATATATGACTATAGGGTTAGGCCCAGTCACAGGAATTCCATTGCCATTTATGAGTTATGGAAGAACTGCTTTATTAATTAATTTTGTATTTATTGGGTTAGCTCTATCGACTCTTAAAAGATGCAGATCATTAAAGAAAACATGAATGAGAATGTAACAATAAAGTTAATACAAGATTTAATTTTAATGAATCACTCTGCTTCATTTGTTGATGATGAGACATCAAGAAGAATGTGGTGGTGTGCTCTTGAAGTTATTCAAAAAGATTTTTTATTAAATAATTATCAGGATGGTGGGGTTTGGGTTGCTTCTCCCCTTCCGCCAATTAAGGAAAGAAAATATTTAAATAAATTTGAAGGCTGGTTATGGGCTCCAGAGGGTTTTCCATATTATCAAAATGCATGTGCAGGATATCTTCCCGAGAAAAGCATAAAGAATGATAGTAAAACGTTTCAATATGAAAAAAATTATAAAATTTTGAAAATTTCTCCAGAAGATGGTCTTGAACCTTTTTTAACAATTATTACTCCAAATTTTCAATGTATTTTAAGTATTGCAGGACAAAAAAATAAAAAGTATTTGATAATGAGGAGCGATGAAAAGAGTATAAAAAAGGTTGTGGAATTAATTAGTTCTAAATTGTCTCAAGGAAATCTAGAAGAAGCAAAAAAATTTAGAGATAGCATAAGAGGCTTAGGGAAACTCACAATAAATAGAAAATTTGTTGAAAATTTCTGGCCAGAACTATCAATAAAATTAGCTAGTTTTATTTCTAGTTCAAATTTCCAAGTATCTTTTACTGCTGATAACAAGAATCTACAAAGAAATGAAGCTAAGCTTTTAGAGGCTATTTCACATGAGGTTAGAACACCATTAGCCACAATAAGGACATTAATTAGTTCAACCCTCAGAAAATATAAGATGGATCAATCAATGAGGAATCGTTTAATTCAAATTGATAATGAGTGTACAGAACAAATAGATAGATTTGGTTTGATTTTTAATGCTGCTGAGTTAGTTAGCGGCAATGTTTCTCCTCCAGAATTTTTGACTAGTATTGATCTAGGAGAAATATTAAATAAATTATCACCTTACTGGATTAGTCAATTGAAAAGAAGAGGTATTTCTTTAAAATTAGATTTTGCAAAAGAATTACCAAGAGTCTTAAGTAATTCAGAAAAATTGGAACTTATGCTTGGAGGCTTAATTAATAAAAATACTAGAGGTTTAACAGAGGGAAGTACAATAATTCTAGAATTAAGACCAGCTGGTCAAAAAATTAAATTACAGTTATTAGTCCATAAGAAAGGAATTTATAAAATAGATCAAGCAAGTCATACCAAGCAAATAGGCTCAGATATAGGACCAGTTCTGAATTGGAATCCACAGACTGGTAGTTTACAAATTAGTCAAGCTGCGACTCAGAAGTTAATAGCTAGTCTTGGAGGTCATGTGACAGAACGAAGAGGTACAGGTCTCACTGTATTCTTTCCAATAGCAGAAAAATAGCTCCAAAATCGACCATAATTTTTCATATTATTATTAAATAATGTAGAAACTTTCATAAATAAAGATAAATAATAAAATCTTAGTGCTAATTTCATATATATAATATTTTTTTATTTCGGATGACTGAAACTTTAGTTGGTCAATTTCCCAAGCATATCGGCAGTACTGGAGGCTTATTGAATTCTGCAGAAACTGAGGAGAAATATGCAATCTGTTGGAACAGTCCAAAGGAACAAGCTTTTGAATTGCCAACTGGTGGAGCAGCATTGATGAACGAGGGGGATAACTTAATGTATTTTGCTCGTAAAGAACAATGCTTGGCTTTAGGGACTCAATTGAGAGGATTTAAACCAAGAATAGAGGATTTCAAAATTTATAGAATCTTCCCAGGGGGAGATATTGAGTTTTTACATCCAAAGGATGGTGTATTTCCTGAGAAGGTTAATGAAGGTAGAGAAAAAGTTGGACATAATCCAAGAAGGATTGGAGAGAATCCAAATCCAGCAGGTTTAAAGTTTACAACTCAAAATACTTTTGATTGAATTTTATAAGTTGATATAAAACAGAATTAAAACTATAATTTGGGCTGACTTAATTACTATGATCAGTTCAAAAAAAAATAGGTTTTTTCAGGCTTATAAAGAAGGTAAAAATTTTATACCGATTTATGAATCTTGGCCTGCTGATCTGGAAACACCCTTAACAACTTGGTTAAAGTTGTCTAAAAAAGACACACAAGGTGTATTTTTAGAGTCAGTTGAGGGCGGTGAAAGCATCGGTAGGTGGAGTGTTATTGCAAATGACCCTTTGTGGGAAGCCAAATGTAATCTAGGTAAGACTATAAGAAGATTCAGAAATGGAAGACAGGAAACTGAGAAAGGCGATATTTTTCAACTTTTACGAAAGTGGACAAATCAATATCACTCGCATAGCTTGGAACAATTCCCTTTTTTAGGGCAACTTTATGGTAGTTGGGGATATGAACTAATTAACTGTATTGAACCTACTGTACCAGTTCATAAATTTGATGATCATCAAATTCCTAATGGTGCCTGGATGTTTTTCGATCAGATAATAGTTTTTGATCAAGTGAAAAGGTGCATAACTGCTGTTGTCTATGCAGATATTTCACAAAAAGTTGATCTATCAATAGAAGAAATTTATAGACAATCATTGAAAAAAATAGATCAAATAAAAACTATGATGAGGGTTCCATTAGAATTCGATATTCTTAATTGGAAAGAAAAGAAAGATCTAGATATTAGTATGACTAGTAACTGGTTGAAAGAAGATTTTGAAGATGTTGTAGCTAAGTCAAAAGAATATATTAAAAAAGGAGATATTTTTCAAATAGTAATCAGTCAAAAGTTTCATACTGAGGTCAATAGTAAGCCTTTTGATTTATATAGAAGTTTGCGTATGATAAATCCTTCTCCATATATGTCTTTTTTTGACTTTGGTACTTGGTACTTAATTGGTTCAAGTCCTGAAGTAATGGTAAAAGCCGAAAAAATAAATAATGGAGAGATACTAGCTAGTCTGCGACCAATAGCAGGAACAAGACCGCGAGGAATGAATTCCGATGAGGATTCTGAGCTTGAGAAAGATCTCTTAAATGATCCCAAGGAAATTTCTGAACATGTAATGCTTGTTGATTTAGGGAGAAATGATTTAGGACGGGTTTGTAAAGTAGGAACGGTTAATGTTAAAGACTTGATGACAATTGAGAAGTATTCACACGTCATGCATATAGTTAGCCAAGTTCAAGGAATATTAGATAATAACAAAGATATATGGGATCTACTAAAGGCTTCATTTCCTGCAGGAACTGTTACTGGAGCGCCTAAGATAAGGGCTATGCAACTAATAAATCTTTTTGAGAAAGAAGCGCGTGGTCCCTATGCAGGAGTGTATGGATCTATTGATATTAATGGCTCATTAAATACTGCAATCACAATAAGATCTATGATTGTTACACCTAGTACAGATGGAAAATTCAACGTAACAGTCCAAGCAGGAGCAGGAGTGGTAGCAGATTCTTCGCCTCAAAATGAATATCAAGAAACAATTAACAAGGCCAAAGGTATTTTAATGGCTATATCTTCTGTGATTTCATAATGGATACAATCAGATTATTAAAAGGTTTTGAGATTGAACTTTTCACTGGAACTTACGAATCTCACATTGGAATTTCTCACGAAATACAAAAAATCTTTCCTGATTTTGTGAAAGAGCCAGATATTCGAAATGTTGAATATATTACTGAGCCACACAAAGACTACCAAATTCTATCTTCATCTTTAGCTAATCCAAGAAAAAGGTTACGTAAGTGGTTAAAAGAAAGAGAATTAACAATAATACCCTCATCTACCTTGTGTTTTGAGCATGATACTAAATTTCAGAGATCTGATCCCCAAAATAGTTATCATGAATTTATTGAACATAGTTATGGAACATCTGTAGCGACTTCAAGTGTTCATATTAATTTAGGTATTGATAATCCTGATAAACTATTTGCTGCAATTAGGTTGGTTAGATGTGAGGCAAGTTTATACCTTGCTTTAAGTGCTAGTTCTCCTTTTATCAATGGTGTTTTATCTGGCAATCACTCTCAAAGATGGATGCAATTCCCTAAGACCCCATCAAATGTTCCTTTTTTTGAAAATCATAAGGATTATATAAATTGGATCGAAAAAAAAATAAAAAATAAAGAAATGCAAAATATCAGACATTTCTGGTCTTCTATAAGACCTAATGGACCTAAAAGACCTTATAAATTAGACCGCTTAGAGCTGAGAATTTGTGATTTTGTTCCTGACATTAATTTATTGTTGGCTATTACTGCGTTATTAGAACTAAGAGTCCTATTCCTTTTTGAAAATATGTTAGATACAGACCCTCTTGTTTGTAGTAAAAATAAATTTCATGAGCTTACTGAAATATGCGATCTGAATGAATTAAAAGTAGCTAAAAATAGTTTGAATGCAGAATTAATTGATTGGAAAAGTGGAAAAAAAATAAGATGTTCAGAATGGATAAAAAAAATATTGGAACAAATATCTCCTTTAGCGGAAAGATTAGATATGCAGAAAGAATTAGAACCACTTTATAAAGTTCTTAGGGAGGGTAATAATTCGATCAATTGGTTAAAGAAATATAGTGAGGGATGTAGTATTAAGGAGATTATGAAAATAGAGATTGAAAATATGATTACGAACGAGGAAGAAATATTAAACCGATTAAATCAATACAAAATATGATCTACTTGATCTTTGTGTGTAACATAATTAGTATATGGAATCTTTAAAGAAGTCAAAAAATAATAAAATGGATCTGACAAGAGATAATGATCCCATAAAAATGAATCTTGTCTTGATTGAGCAATTATGGGAATCGGTTTTACGCCAAGAATGTCCTAATGATCAAGCTAATTGTTTAATAAAGTTAAAGCATTTAAGTCATTCGAACCCAATTATTGAAGATAAGTCAAAAACTGTTAAAGATGAAATTGTTGGAATCATTAATGGTATGGATTTAGCTGAATCAATAGCCGCAGCAAGGGCATTTTCTCTTTATTTTCAATTAGTCAATATTCTAGAACAAAGAGTTGAGGAAGATAGGTATATCGAGAGTTTTTCAAATCAAAATAATGAGAAATCGAATGATAATTTAGATCCTTTTGCACCACCCTTAGCGCGTCAAAATGCACCTGTTACTTTTAAGGAGCTTTTCTACAGGCTGAGGAAGCTAAATGTCCCTCCAGGTCAATTAGAGGAGTTGCTACACGAAATGGATATAAGACTTGTTTTTACTGCTCATCCTACAGAAATAGTACGACATACAATAAGGCATAAACAAAGGCGTGTAGCTAATTTATTACAAAAAATACAGTCTGATAATCAATTTACAAAAGAAGAGAAGAATTATTTAAAGATGCAATTAAAAGAAGAAATTAGATTATGGTGGAGAACAGATGAACTTCACCAATTTAAACCATCAGTTTTAGATGAGGTAGATTATGCTTTACATTATTTTCAGCAAGTCCTCTTTAATGCTATGCCTCAACTTAGAGGCAGAATTGCATCTGCTTTAAACGAAAATTATCCTGATGTTCAGGTCCCAACAGAGTCATTTTGTACATTTGGGTCTTGGGTTGGCTCGGATAGAGATGGAAATCCTTCTGTTACCCCTGAAATAACATGGAGAACGGCTTGCTATCAAAGACAACTGATGTTGGAAAGATACGTTATTGCAACATCCAATCTTCGGGATCAGCTAAGTGTATCAATGCAGTGGAGTCAAGTAAGCTCATCACTATTGGAGTCTCTTGAGACAGATAGAGTAAAGTTTCCTGGAATTTATGAATTGAGAGCTACGAGATATAGATCAGAGCCTTATAGATTGAAATTAAGTTATATTCTAGAAAAACTTAGGCTAACTCAGGAGAGAAATAATCTTTTGTCTGAGGCAGGTTGGAAAGTCTCTTTAGATGCTGATACAGCTATTCAAGATAAGGAATTTGATGATGATAAATATTATAGGTCTGTAGATGAATTTACTAATGATCTTGAATTAATAAAAAATAGCTTAAGTAGTACTGATTTAAGTTGTGAGCCATTAAATCGTCTTCTGACTCAAGTTCATATATTTGGATTTTGCTTAGCAAGTCTTGATATTCGTCAAGAAAGTACAAGACATAGCGATGCATTGGAAGAGCTTACTAATTATCTGGCTTTGCCAACTTCTTATGAGAATATGTCTGAATCTCAGAAAACAGATTGGTTAATAAATGAATTAAATACCAAGAGACCCCTCATTCCAAACTCGAGTAATTGGTCACAAAGTACTGATGAAACATTTTCTGTTTTTAAAATGGTAAAAAGATTGCAGGAAGAATTTGGTAGTAGAATCTGCCACTCCTATGTTATTTCTATGAGTCATAGCGTGTCAGATTTATTAGAAGTTCTACTCTTAGCCAAAGAAATGGGCTTAATAGATCAGGGTTCAAATAAGTCACAACTTTTAGTTGTACCCCTATTTGAAACTGTAGAGGATTTGCAAAGAGCTCCTAAGGTTATGGATGAATTATTTAATTTAGATTTCTATAGATCTTATTTACCAAAGGTTGGGGAAAGTGGTAAACCACTTCAAGAGTTGATGCTTGGTTATTCAGACAGTAATAAAGATTCAGGATTTCTCTCTAGTAATTGGGAAATTCATAGAGCACAAATTGCTCTTCAAAATCTATCAATTAAAAATGGTATTCTCCTAAGATTATTTCATGGTAGAGGTGGTTCCGTGGGACGGGGCGGGGGACCTGCATATCAGGCAATACTTGCGCAACCAAGCGGGACTCTATTGGGACGTATCAAAATTACTGAACAAGGAGAGGTTTTGGCATCTAAATATAGTTTGCCAGAACTTGCTTTATATAATTTGGAGACTGTCACTACTGCGGTTATACAAAATAGCTTGGTGAATAATAGGCTGGATGCCACACCGGAATGGAATTCTCTAATGAGTAGATTAGCGGAAACCTCGAGGACCCACTACAGAGCCTTAGTTCATGAGAATCCTGATTTATTGACTTTCTTTCAAGAGGTAACTCCCATAGAAGAAATAAGTAAATTACAAATCTCTAGTAGACCTGCAAGAAGAAAAAAAGGAGCAAAAGATTTATCTAGCTTAAGAGCTATTCCTTGGGTTTTTGGCTGGACTCAAAGTAGATTTCTTTTGCCGAGTTGGTTCGGAGTCGGAACTGCTTTAGCTACTGAATTGGAATCTGACCCTCAACAAATTGATCTATTGAGAGTGCTCCATCAAAGATGGCCATTTTTTCGTATGCTGATATCAAAAGTTGAGATGACTTTGTCTAAAGTTGATCTGGAAGTTGCCAAATATTATGTAGACACCTTGGGAAGTAAAGAGAATAGTAAATCTTTCAATGAAATTTTCAACACTATCGCTGATGAATACATGCTAACTAAAAAGTTAATTCTTGAAATTACTGCAAAAAATAAACTCCTTGAAACTGATAAAGATCTGAGAGATTCAGTAGAAATGAGAAACAAAACAATCATCCCCTTAGGTTTTTTACAGGTTTCATTGCTTAGAAGACTCAGAGAGCAAAAAAGACAGCCACCAATCAGCGAATTCTTTCATGAAAAGAATTCTGTGAGGAGAACTTATAGTAGAAGTGAGTTACTCAGAGGCGCACTATTGACTATTAATGGTATTGCCGCAGGCATGAGAAATACGGGTTAAGCATTGATAAATATTCCAAAAAGAAAAGTAGCTTTACCTAAAGGACTTTTTCTCAACAGTTCTGAACTCCCGCCTGCCAAGTTAGTTAACAAATTATTGATAAATTGTGGTAGTGATTCTTTCCCTAATTACAAGCTATCTATCGCTATTGAATCAAGTAACTTTTTTTTTAGTATTTCGAGTCAACTGAAAAATAAAATTTATGGCTTTGTCAGAGTTACTTCAGATCGAGGTTTAAACGCAAATTTATGGAATTTGTGTGCGCAACCTGGAGAACATCAAACTATTTATTACTCTGTGTTGCTTCAAGCAACATTGGAAAGAATAAATAGGGAAATGCCAGGATGTAGTATCTCAGTGCAAGCCCCTCCCTCTTCGTTTCAAGCATTGGAAGATAATGGATTTATTCTAGATCCTAATGGAATTAGGGTTATGGGTTATAAGCTTTAAGTACGAGCATGGAGGGACTTGAACCCCCGACTCTCAGAACCGGAATCTGATGCTCTATCCAACTGAGCTACATGCCCTTATTTTTTTAATTCTTATATAAGAATAATCAAAAATTTGATAAACAAGCTAATTTAATTATGTAACAAGTAAGAACAATTTTCCTCAATCATTTAACAATTAAAGATTTTCGCAACCATAAAGCCTTTGATCTCATAATTAAAGATCAAAGGGTTATCATACTTGGATCAAATGGAATTGGTAAATCAAATCTGCTTGAGTCAGTTGAATTTTTAAGTCAGTTAAGATCAAGTCGAGCAAATAGCGAAAAGGATTTGATTAATTATGAATCTGAATTAGCGATTATAAAAGCACAAGTTGACTACAAAGAAAATTTGCAGATAAATTTATTTAGAAAATCCGGGAAAAAAATATTTATTAATGATTCGCCTTTAAAAAAACAAAGTGATATTAGAAAATATATTAGAAGTGTGGCTTTTAGTTCTAATGACATTAATATTGTTCGTGGAGAACCTGGATTTCGAAGATTATGGTTAGATAAGGTAGTTGCGCAGATTGAACCTGTTTATGTTGAACTATTGGCAAGGTTCAATAAATTACTTAAGCAAAGAGGACATTTCTGGAGAAATGGTATATCTAGCAATTATGAATCCGACTCTTTGATAGATAGTTTTGATGCACAAATGGCATTAATTGGAACAAGGATATTTCGTAGAAGAAGAAGAGCGATTGAAAAGTTAAAACCTTTTATAGATTTATGGCATCAGTACCTTAGTAAGGGTACAGAAAAAGTAGATGTTGAATATTTTTCTTCTATTATTGTTGATGATGATGATGATGATGAGGAAATGATTAAAAATCAGTTTCTTGAACAGTTGCTTAAGCAAAGAAATGTAGAGTCGCTTACAGGAAAATGTAATGTTGGGCCACACAGAGACGATGTAAATTTTCTTATTAACAGAAATTTAGTGAGAAAATATGCTTCTTCAGGTCAGCAAAGGACTATAGTTTTAGCTATTAAGATGGCTGAACTTGATTTGTTAAAAAAGCTTATTTCTGTCGAGCCTATACTTATCTTGGATGATGTTTTAGCAGAACTTGATATCTTCAGACAGAATATGCTATTGGATGCTGTTGGCACAGATGGTCAATGTTTGATAAGTGCTACACATTTGGAAAAATTTAATAAGGATTTTCTAAAAAACTCTCAAATTATTTATCTTTAGATGTCAAAAAAGTCTCATATTTAGCTAATATTAATACTACGCAATAATGAGTAATTAAAATCCATGAAAGTTTCAGATAAGGATGAAAAAGTTAATATAATTTCTCAAGATGAAATACGGGAATTCCAAGGAAAGCACATATTACTTGAACTATATAATTGCGATGCTCTTAAGTTAAATGATGAATTATATCTCAGATGTGCAATTGACCATGCATCAAAATTCGCTAAAGCTACTGTACTTAATTTAGTTAGTTATAAGTTTCAACCTCACGGGGTAACTGCAATAGCTTTACTCGCAGAATCTCATCTCTCAATTCATACTTGGCCTGAATCAGGTTATGCTGCAGTAGATATTTTTACTTGCGGTAAAAATATGAGCCCTGAATTAGCATGTGAATATCTCATTGATAGTTTAGAAGCAAAAAGCCATTACTTGAGAAAGATTAAAAGAAAATCTCCTGAGCCAATCAAAAATCAGGTCAGAAATTCCTTTTGAATTTTAGCGGTTCAATTTCCCGCTAATCAGGCCCTCTAGATCTAAACTTACACTTTTGAATCCAAGTGAAAAAAAGAACTTAGTGAATTGATCCTTGTTATAGTCATTTATAAATTGTGGAATTCGATTTGAGGGTATTTCAACTCTAGCTGAGTCCCCTTGGCATCTTACCCTCACTTCTTGAAATCCCATTGTCTTAATGTAATCTTCTGCTGCCTCTACCATCTTTAGTCTCTTACTAGTTATTTCATAACCGTAAGGAAATCTAGATGACAAGCAAGGTTGTGCAGGTTTGTCCCACCAAGGCAAGCCAATTCCTTTTGATATAGCTCTAATATCCTGTTTAGAGAATCTTAAAATAGCTAAAGGAGAGGCTATTCCAGCTTCTTTTGCGGCCTTGATACCAGGTCTGTAATCACTGAGATCATCAATATTTACTCCATCAAGCACATTTGGGTAATTTAAAGTTTCAGAGATATTTTTTGTATGTTTGTGCAATTCTTTTTTACAGGCAAAGCATCTATTAGATGGGTTTTTACTGTATTCTTGAGTATTTAACTCGTGAGTATCAACCTCTATGTGCTTTATTCCGATCCACTTAGCCTGAAATCTAGCTTCTTGTAGAAGTTGATTGGCTAATGCAGGCGATACTCCTGTTATTGCAATCGAATTATTCCCCAGCTGTTCATATGCAATCGCTGCGACTAAGGCGCTATCTACTCCGCCAGAGTAGGCAATACAAGCATGACTTAAATCTTTTAGATAGTTTCTCAGTTGCTCAAGTTTTGCAATTTGTTCTTTAGTGATGCTCTCAATTGTATTAAACATAATCTTATGAATTGTTCACTAATGAGGTTAAAGTTATTATTAAATTTTTAATAATTTTGTATAACTATAGCCTAAATTAGAATTATATTTTTGAAGCTAATTGTCAAATACTAATAGAAATTCTGGCATCGGTATTGTTACTGCTAGTGGTAGTGAAGAAAGATCAAAAGGTCAATTTCATATTTATGATGGAGACGGCAAAGGTAAAAGTCAGGCTGCCTTAGGTGTAGTTTTAAGAACTATAGGATTGGGCATTTGTGAGAAAAGACCTACGCGAGTTTTACTTTTGCGTTTTTTAAAAGGTCCTGGAAGAGCATATGACGAAGATTCAGCAATAGAGGCCTTGCAACGAGGTTTCCCACATCTTATAGATCATGTGAGAACTGGTCGTTCAGAATTTTTTAATGAAAAGGAAGTGACTAGATTTGATAAATCAGAGGCTGAAAGAGGATGGAATATAGCTAAAGGAGCGATTGCAAGTTCTTTGTACTCTGTAGTAGTGATGGATGAGTTAAATCCAGTTTTAGATTTAGGTTTATTGAATATTGAAGAGGTTGTAAAAACAATAGATAACCGTCCAAGTGGTTTGGAGATAATAGTAACTGGAAGAGGCGCTCCATCTCCACTAATAAGAATTTCTCAGCTACATTCTGAAATGAGACCTCATAGAAGATTCGCAATAAATCCTGAGAATAATCTTGGAGGTATAGAAGTTTATACAGGTGAGGGAAAAGGTAAGTCAACTAGTGCTTTAGGTAAAGCTTTACAAGCTATTGGTAAGGGTATTTCGCAAGATAAAAGTCATAGGGTACTTATTCTACAGTGGTTGAAAGGAGGTTCAGGTTACACTGAGGATGCTGCGATTGAGGCTTTGAGAGAAAGTTATCCTCACTTAGTTGATCATTTAAGATCTGGACGTGATGCAATTGTGTGGAGGGGACAGCAACAGCCAATAGATTACGTAGAAGCTGAGAGGGCTTGGGAAATTGCAAAAGCTGCCATATTGAGTGGCTTGTATAAAACTATTATTTTGGATGAGCTAAATCCTACTGTTGATCTTGAATTACTTCCTGTTGAAACAATACATGAAACCCTTAAGAAGAAACCAAAAGAGACGGAAGTTATTTTAACAGGGAGATGTAAAAATGAGCCTTCATATTTCAAGCTCGCTAATGTCTATTCTGAAATGGTGTGTCATAAACATTATGCTAATTTAGGAGTCGATTTAAAGAGGGGGGTTGATTATTGATAGTTCTCAGTTTTGAAGTATTTGTCTTTTGAGAGGTTTTCGATACCACCTTCAATAGAAAATGATTCAATTTTCTGACTGAGAAGAATTTGTGATGCATTTTTTGAACTAATACCCTTTTTACATAGAGTAAATATTTTTTTTCCTGCTGATTTATCTTTTATATATTTAAGAGAAGCTTTTTCTTGAATTACTTTTAAAGGTACTGATATAGATCCCTTTATTGAATAATTTTTAAATGAATTCTCATCTCTTACATCAATAATTACAATTTGTTCTGGATTTTTCTTAAAAATGTTTTTAAATTCTTTAGCTGATACTGACTTAATATTATCTTTGCATCCTAGATACTCAGTTGATTCGTAAAAATCTTCATATTCCTGAAGGTTGCTTATTTGCTTATATTTCGAGTTTGCTACTAGATTTAATGTTTTCATTGACATAGACATCAGATTAAAAATTAGAATTTTCCCATTAAGAATAACTCCTGTTTTTGTGATAATTTTGATAATTTCATTCGCCTGCAGAACACCAATTAATCCCGTTGAAATTCCCATTACGCCAAATTCTTCACAGCTTGGAATGTTATTTTTAAAGGGTGATTCTGGCAACAGATCTCTTAAATTTGGACTCCCTTGATTTAAATTAAAAACACTGATATGTCCTTCAAACCCTTGAACTGATCCATATATCATTGGTTTGTTAAGTAGCAAGCAAGAATCATTAACTAAATATCTTGTTGGAAAATTATCAGTACAGTCGCAAACAATATCAAAATCTTTGATAATGCCAAGAGAATTGTCCTTATTTAATCTTTTTTGAAATGTTCTAACTATGCAATTTGGATTTAGTTTTTGGATTTTATGTTTCGCTGAATATGTTTTATATTTTCCTATCTCAGAAGTTTCATGAAT
>CAJWWR010000029.1 GCA_913048245.1 uncultured Prochlorococcus sp.
TTAACTTTGCGGGTGTCCTATCAGACGGTTCCTTTTGATTAGAAAGGCGTTTAATTGCTTGTTTTTTAGAAGACCCACTTACTAAGAAAGCAATCTTTTTGGAAGCATTAAATACTTTAGGAGTTAGTGAAACTCTTCTTATGCCTTTACCTTCAGAAAATAAAATAAAATCATCTACATTATTTTCTTTAAATGGAAATAATGAGGCAGTATGACCATCATCGCCAATGCCTAATAATGTCAAGTCAAATGATGGAGGACTGCCACTACATTTTTCAGATAGAATATTTTTGAATGATTGCTTAAAATTTTCTTCATCTAAAAAATCATTATCAAAGAACTGATAAAAAGAAGCAGATGAAGCTGAATTTAACAATAAGGAGTTTCTTACCATAAGAGAATTACTTTCTTTCGAATAAGGACTTACACAACGTTCATCCCCTAAAAAAACATCAACTCTTTCCCAAGGTAAATTTGACCGTGAAAGCAGACTATAAACTCCTTTAGGTGTAGAGCCACCACAAATACATAATTGAAATCTATCTTTTATGAGCAATATTGACCTTATTTCTTCCTCGACAAAAGATGAAATATTTTTAAAAAGTTCGTCTTTTTCCTTGGAAACCCTAAAAAGATATTGATCTATTGATTCTTCTTTCATTTTAGCCATTCAGTATGAAAAGAGCCTTCTTTATCTAACCTCTCATAAGTATGTGAGCCAAAACAATCTCTCATGGCTTGAACAAGATTCTGAGGTAATCTGCCAGTGCGATAACTATTGAAGTAATCAAGTGTACTTGATAAACAGGGTACTGGAACGCCAGCTTTAGTAGCAGAAGAAACAATATAGGCAAGATTCTTAATTTTTGAGGCAATCTGAGCATTAAACCACTCGTCAAAAATTAAATTCTTAAGTTTTGGTTCCTTAACGTATGCTTCTTGAATTCTCCTAAGCAATTTTGACCTTATGATACATCCTCCTTTCCAGATTTGGGCAATAGAGGGCATATGTAAAGAGTAACCATAAACATCAGAGGCCTCCATTAGGATATCCATCCCTTGAGCATAACTAGCAATTGTGGCAAGAGATACAGCATCAAACAAGGGCTTCATATTATCTGATTTGTTCCCAAGATCAAAAATATGATCAATTTCTACAGGAATGGTACTCTCTATTTTCAAACGTTGGTCTTTTAAAGAGCTCATAACTCTAGCATTAAGTGAAGCATATATAGTGGGAATAGAGACGCCAAGCTCAAGAGCACTTACAACAGTCCATAAACCAGTGCCTTTTTGACCAGCTTTATCCAAAATCGTTTCAACTACATCTAAATTAGTATCTTTTTCTTTAGTTCTTAAACAGAGTTCCGTAATTTCTACAAGATATGATGATAATTCCTCTGTTTCATTCCAGGCCGAAAAAATCTCAGACATTTCATTGCATGACATTCCTTTAATTCTTTTCATAAGGTCATAGGCTTCTGAAAGGATTTGCTCAATACCGTATTCAATTCCATTGTGTACTGTCTTTACAAAATGACCTGAACCTCCTGGTCCAACATATGTTACACAAGGTCCATCCTCCACTTGTGCGGCCATTTTTGTGAGAAGACTTTCTATGGCCTTATATGATGCCTCAGTGCCTCCTGGCATCATGCTCGGGCCTTCCAGGGCTCCTTTAGATCCGCCAGATACGCCCATACCAATATATCCAAAACTTTGACTTTCTAATTGCTTTACCCTACGTTCAGTATCTTGGAATTGAGAATTCCCTCCATCTATTAACAAATCTCCTTCTTCTAAATACTTAGAAATATTTTCTATAACTGCATCTGTTGCAGATCCTGCTTTAACCATCATTAATATTCTTCTTGGTCGTTCAAGCATTAGCACAAATTCTTCTATAGTTTTCGCACCCAAAATCCTCTTCCCGGCGCCTCTCCCTCTCAGAAATTCTTCAGTTTTAGAAAATGTTCTGTTAAAAACTACACTTGAAAAACCATTTCTTTCAGCATTAAGAACTAAATTTTCGCCCATAACGCCAAGACCTACTAAACCGAAATGTGCCTTGGACATAAAAATAAATATAAGTTATGTCTATAGTTTGACTTCTCGTGGTTAAAATTGCTTTCAAAAATCTACTTTTGTCAGCAATAAATGATCGAATTATAAATTTAAATTATTGTCCCATCAGTTATAGTTGCATTTTTTACTACTACTACAATTCCGTTTCTTATATAGAAACCTTCTTCAGGCCTATCAGCCTCCTCAATCCTATCTTTATTAACTATCACAACATTACTACCAATTCTTGTGTTTTTATCTAAGATTGCTCTTTTAACAGTAGAGCCCTCACCTACACCAAGTGGTATTCCACCTCCTTTTCTTAATTCAATTCTCTCTTCTGGTGATTCAAAGAAATCTGATCCCATTACTAATGTATCTTCCAAAACAGAGTCGCTTTCAATCCTGCTTCTAACCCCTAAAACACAATGTAAAATGCTACATGATTTCAAAATAGTCCCTTCACAAACAATTGAATCAGTTATTTGCGCATCTACTAGTTTAGATGGGGGCAAATATCTTGGCCTAGTGTAAATAGGAAATTTCTCATCATAAAAACTAAAGGGTGGTTTTGGCTGTTGGGTTAAGGCAAGATTAGATTCGAAAAAAGCACCAATTGTACCAATGTCTTCCCAATAGTCGTCAAAAACATAACTTTTGAGACAATCTCCCCTTTTAAGGGATTCAGGGATTATGTCTTTGCCAAAGTCAGTATAATTAGGAAATTTATTAAGTAAATCAAATAAAGTATTTCTGCTAAAAACGTATATCCCCATTGAGGCAAGGTACGGCTTATTCTTAGCAGACTCAGCAGTTAAACCAAATTTTGAAGTATCAACAGCCATAGCCTTTAATTTCTCGCCACTGGGCTTCTCGCTAAATTCTCTAATATTTCCATTCGAATCTGTTCTCATCAAACCAAAGCCTTCTGCTTGTGCTTCGTCAACTGGTAAAGCAGCGACTGTTAAATCTGATTTGTTTTCTCTATGATGATTAACAAAGAGACTGTAATCCATTCTGTATAGTTGATCACCTGACAAAATAAGATATTCGTCAACATCCCACTCCTGAAAAAGCCATTGATACTTTCTTACGGCATCAGCAGTACCTTCAAACCATTTTGGACTTTCTGGTGTCTGCTGAGCAGCTAATACTTCAACAAAACCTTGACCAAAAGGGGCGCTAAGATTGTAAGTCCTAGCTATGTGCCTATTCAATGATGCACTATTGAATTGAGTCAAAACGTACATTTTATTAATGCCAGAGTTGATGCAATTACTAATGGGAATATCAATCAAACGGTATTTACCCGCTAAGGGAACTGCAGGTTTTGCTCTCATTTTTGTTAATGGATAAAGCCTTGATCCTTTTCCTCCTCCGAGGATGATTGCCAAAACACGCTTCATTCAACTTTAGGCGGTACTTTCAATTATTAAAACTACTAGATAATGTGCATATTTATGAGATTATATGGCCACTTTATGAATTATTTAAAGAATTTAAATAAAATAAAAAAAATTTGAGGGTAATTTACTCTTCTTCTGTTAAAGAAAATAATTTTTCTACAACCTTAAGAGACTCTTGTCTTTCTTGTCTAGATTGAGGGCTTCTTAATTTTGTAACTGGGGTATGTAGGATTTTATTAATTATTCCCTTAGATAAAGCTTCTACCACTTTTCTTTCTCTTGCAGAAAAATCCGGCCCCATTCTACTTAAAGCTTTTTGTAGTTCTTCTTTTCTTATATTTTCTAGACCAGAACGAAGTTTATTAATAATAGGAACTGCCTCTAAGCTTGCCCACCATTCAAGAAATAATACTCTTTCTTCCTTTATCAATGACTCAGCCTCTTCAGCAATTTTTTTTCTAAATTCTTGATTTCTAGATACAACTTCTTGCAAGTCATCTACATCGTATGATTCGACATAGTTATGTTCTTTAACATCGTTTGATACATTTCTCGGAACACCGATATCAATCAATTTAATAGTGTTTCTGAGACTTAGGTTAGTGATTCTTGATTTATCAATAAAAGGTCTTTCAGAGGCTGTGCTTGTAAAAACAAGAGTTGATTTAATTAAATAATGATCTAGATCATCTAGTCCTCTGGAAGTTATTTTTAAATTGGGAAAATCGTTTGCGAGAGCAATAGCTCTGTCTTTATTCCTGTTAATTAAAGTAAGATTCATACAACCCTTGGCCTGCAAATGAGTAATTAATAACCTACTCATTCTTCCGGCTCCAACTACCAATACTTTTTCCGATTCAAGAGTAACTAAACCATCAAAACCTTTAGATTGACCAATTTTCAATTGAGCTAATTCTACCGCAGCTGAACTTATTGAAACAGCTCCTGTCCCAAGATTTGTTTCTGATCTTACTTTCTTTCCTGCACTTATAGATTGGGTTAACAGTCTGTTGAGGATAGGCCCTGTGGATTGATAATCTTGACCTATTCTCATCATTTTCTTTACTTGAGAAAGAATTTGACCTTCTCCTAATACAAGGCTATCTAAACCAGCGGAAACTTTCATTAAATGCAGGACAGCATTTTCCTGCCTAAAATCGAATAAATGAGGCTCAAGTTCGTCTAGTTTAATTTTAGAGTAATTAGCCAGGAAATCTTTTATTGAAGAAAGCCCGATATTTACATCTTTAACTAAAGTATATATCTCTAGCCTATTACAGGTGCTTAAAATGGATACTTCTAAAATTTCAGAAGCATTTTTTAGTGAAATTAGAGAATCCTTGATAGATGAATCTGGAATACTTAACTTCTCGCGGACTTCTACAGGTGCCGTTCGATGACTAAGTCCGACGACAACAATATGCATAAAAAAATAAAACTAAAAAAATTTAAAGAGAAATGCTTTTAGCACCTTCTTTTATGTGTATTGTATTGGTAAAACGTGCAGTACTATCAAGGGTGCTGATAACTAAACTGCTAGTCCTAATACAATCCCTTTCAAATTGTACTCCATTAAATAGGAGCCCATCAGTTATACCACTTCCAGCAAACACAACATTCTCTCCAGAAGCTAATTCATTCGCTTCATAAATTTTATCTATATCTGTTATGCCCATTTCATTTAAACGGGCAATATTGCCTTCTTTTGTGTAATCAGCCCATTCTGTAGTTTGTGCAATTGCTGGATCATAAACTAGCTGACCTTGAAAATGACCGCCTAAAGCTCTCATTGCCGCGGCAGAAATAACTCCTTCAGGTGCCGCCCCTATTCCCATGAGGCAATGTGTACCTGTACCAGCAAAGCCACAAGCTATTGCGGCTTGTACATCTCCGTCTGAAATAGGCTGTACCTTTGCACCACAGTTTCTTATTTCCGCTATTAAATCTTTATGCCTAGTTCTGTCCATAACTACAACAGTTAATTCATTTATTGAAAGACCTAGACATTCACTTAAGATTTTAAGATTTTCTGTTGCCGTATTTCTTATATCAACTTTCCCTTTTGCAGCAGGAGGGGCTGCAAGTTTATTCATATAAAAATCTGGAGCATTAAACAACCCTCCTGAATCTGAGGCTGCTAAAACAGCCATTGATCCTCTTTGGTTATTTGCACATAAATTTGTACCTTCGCATGGATCAACTGCAAAATCAACTCCTGGACCATTGCCAGTTCCTACCTCTTCGCCTATATACAGCATAGGAGCTTCATCTCGTTCTCCTTCTCCAATAACTATTTTGCCTTTCATATCAATTTTACCCATGCGCAACCTCATGGCTTCTACCGCCGCCGCGTCAGCTTCATCCTTTTGACCAAGGCCTGTTAACTTTGCTGATGCTATTGCAGCTTGCTCGACAACTTCGAGAATTTCTTGAATTAAAGTTTGATCCACAATTAAATTTAATGAATAATTTCATAAAGGTTAAAAATATACTCTCACAAAATATGAAATTTTATAAGTATTATTCTTGATGGAATAAGTTTTTTTTAACTCTTTGCAGATGTTACTTTATCAGGCCATGACGTTAAATTAGGAATAAGCAACTATTTATAGTATCTTTATTAAATATTTTTAAAATTTAAATGTCTCAAACAAATAACTCAGATCAACCAGGAGTTAACCGCCCAGTACAAATTATTCCTTCTGTACTTCCAGCAGATTGGGCAAATATGGGAGCATGTGTCAAGAACTTGGAGGAAGCAGGAGTAGATAGAATCCAATTTGATGTAATGGATGGAAATTTTGTTCCGAATTTAACATTTGGACCTGAAATGATTTCAGCTTGTAGAAAATATTGCAATGTTCCATTTGAAACACAACTTATGGTAAGTCAATATAATTGCGAAACTATGCTTGATGCATATGTTAAGGCTTCTGTTGGACCAAAGGGCGAACCGGGGGTAGTAATAGCTCATGTAGAAGCCAATGTTCACCTTCATCGCATACTTGGAAGAATAAGAGATTTAGGAGGATCCCCTTCTGTTGCCTTAAATCCACATACCCCATTTGAAATGATCAAAAACATCATGGATATGGTTGACCATGTTCTTGTTATGACAGTTAATCCAGGCTTTGGAGGCCAAGCATATATCCCAACAATGCTTAATAAAATAAGAGAAATAAGACAATTTATCATCGAGAATAATCTGAATGTTGATATTGAAGTGGATGGAGGAATCAAGGCAAATTGGACTATTTCCCAGTGCGCAGCTGCCGGCGCTAATTGTTTTATTGCAGGAAGTGGAATGTTTGCTTATCCAACTTTGAAAGAAGGCTGTGATGAATTAAGAACTGTGGCTAATGATGCACAAAACGGGAAAGTCTTAGGTGAACCAAGTTAAAAATTATTTTATCTTGTCAAAATATCCAACCATAACTATGTAGACCTATACCAAGAAAATTTACACCAATATAACAAATTAATACCACCAAGAACCCTGTTGAAGCAAGGATTGCAGGTTTCCTCCCCTGCCATCCCTTACTTATACGCATGTGAAGATAGGTAGCGTAAAAAAGCCACGATATTAAAGCCCATGTTTCCTTTGGATCCCAACTCCACCAGGTTCCCCATGCTTCATTTGCCCATACAGCCCCACTAATAAGACCAAGAGTTAAGAGAACAAATCCGATTAGTATAGAACGATAGCTAAGTGTATCTAATCTCTCAGAATCAGTGAAATCTGTTGGTTCCAAATAATTAGCATTACTAGTTCGATAACTACCAACACCAGATGAATTACTTCTAATTTGGAGGGATTGATTTGTATTTACAAAAAGTACTGAGGCAGAAATTAAAGAACCAATTATTAAGGCCGCATAACTTAACATAACAACACTTACATGCATCACAAGCCAAGTAGATCTAAGTGCTGGCACTAGGCTTGAAGACAACCTTAGATCGTCAGGTAGCACAAAGCATGCGAAACCAAGAGAAAGTAAAATAACCGGATTCAAAACGGCTGGAATTATTGGGGATTGATACTCTCTCTCAAGAAGTAGTTGCCCCAAAGTCAATGCCCACGAGAGGAAACAAAGAGATTCATATAGATTACTAATAGGAAAATGGCCTGATAAAAGCCATCGGGAAAGCAATTGAAAAGTTAACAATAAATTTGCTAATGCAGTGAGATACCTTACTAAAGAATTAGAAGTTTTATTGACAGCCGAAAATAATGCTATTGGCAATGTAAGTAGCAATAAATAAAAAGACGAAATACCAAAGAAAGCTTCAGGATTAAACAAAAAATCTTTTATAAGTTCGTTTAACACTTTTATATTGAATAAACTTAAATAAACACTTTTTATATTATGAATAAATTCTTCAAGAAAAGTGAATCTTCATAAAAATTTAGTAAATGTAAGAAGTATGAAATAACTCAAAGGCTGAAATCCGCACCTAAATAGAATTTCTTTACTATTTCGTCCTTGGCAACTTCATTTGAAAGTCCATAAGCGAGGATTTTGCCTTCGCTTAGAACATAAGATTTATTTGTAATTAATAAAGTTTCTCTCACATTATGATCAGTAATTAAAACACCTACACCACTTCTGCTAAGTTTAATAATAATATTCTTTAAGTCATTCACTGCTAAGGGATCTATTCCAGCAAAAGGTTCATCTAACAACAAATAGCTTGGTCCATTTCTACCAACAGATAAAGCTCTTGCGATTTCACACCTCCTTCTCTCACCGCCAGATAACTGATAGCCAAAATTGTCAATAAATTTTGTAAGGTTAAACTCTTTAATAATCTTTTCTCTTCTATTTCTAATAATAGAATTACTTAAATTTGAACTTCTTAATGCAAGTTCAATATTTTGCCTAACTGTTAAATCTCTAAATATACTTGACTCTTGAGGAAGGTAGCCAAGACCTAATCTTGATCTTTCAGGTAATGTTAAATTTGTAATCAGTTTATTATTTAGAAAAACATCACCTTTATTTGGAGTTAAGTTGCCGACTGCGATATTAAATGTTGATGTTTTACCTGCTCCATTTGGGCCTAGCAAACCTACAATTTCTCCTGGCGAAACAGAAATAGAAACGTTTTTAATAATAATTTTTTTATTGATAATTAATGAAATATCTTTTATTTCTAAATTCATTTCTTAACTCTCAAATTTTATTTAGATGAGGGATATCATTAGTAGTTAATAATACATCTGCTTGAAGCTTATAAAGTAATAACTCTAAATTTTGACAAAAGGAAACTAAATCTATACCGAGATTGAGGTTTTGTCTGGTTTTTATGCGGCCTAGACCCTCCCCAAGTAAAATAGTTGCGCCATTTTTATTACCTTTGCTCAGATGAAATTGAGAAACTGATACTTGTAAAATCCCTTGGATAACTTGCCTTTCATGACCATCTAATTGATTCCAAATATTTTCAAATGCATCATGAGCTTCGTACCATTTTTGATTATTAAATAATTCACAAGCTTCTCTAAAGGATTGCTTTAAATGATCTGAAAGGTCGTCATGCATACATTATTTATTTGTAGATTTTTTTTTCTTTAGTTTACGTAATCTAATTGATTCTGGAGTAACCTCAAGCATCTCATCTGGACCAATATACTCTAATGCCCTCTCAAGGGTTATATCTAATGGAGATTGCAATGTGTCCAACTCCTCTGCCCCTGCAGATCTCATATTGGTAAGCTGTTTAGTCTTACATATATTAATTTCAAGATCTTGAGGCCTATTATGTTCCCCTATGATCATTCCTTTATAAACTTTTACACCAGGTTTTATAAAATAAACTCCTCTATCTTCAGCATTCTTTAAAGCATAGAATGTTGCAACCCCTTCCTCAAAAGCTATCAATACCCCATTTCTTCGTGTGTCAAATTCTCCAGACTTAGGTTTATATTCATAAAAAGAGTGACTCATAATTCCTTCTCCACGGGTAAGTCTTACAAATTCGCCTCGAAAACCTATTAAACCCCTTGAAGGAACCAAAAATTCAATTTGAGTTCTACCATCAGAACTAGTATGCATATTTTGCATTTCCGCTTTTCTTGAACCTAATTTCTCAATACATGGTCCAACGGCAGACTCTGGCACATCTAAAACCAAAGCTTCTATAGGTTCGCATTCGATTCCATCTATCTCTCTAAAAATTACCTGTGGTTGAGAAATCTGAAATTCAAAGCCCTCCCTCCGCATTGTTTCAATTAATATACCAAGATGAAGTTCTCCTCTTCCGGAAACAGAGAACCTATCTGGAGATTCAGTCTCTTCACATCTAAGTGCAACGTTAGTCAAAAGTTCTCTTTCAAGTCTATTTTTCAATTGTCTACTCGTTACAAACTTGCCTTCTTTTCCTGCAAATGGAGAATCATTAACAACAAATGTCATTTGTAGTGTCGGTTCATCAACTTTAATAAGAGGTAGTGGATTAGGGGAATCTGGGCAAGCGATAGTTTCTCCTATATTGACATCATCAAATCCAGACATTGCAACTATGTCTCCAGCTGATGCATCATCAATCTCAATTCTCTGCAATCCTTCAAAACCTAGTAATTTTGTAACTTTTCCTTTAATAGTTTTACCATCCTCTTTGATTAGATTTGCTGACTGACCAGCCTTAATAGTTCCATTATGAATTTTTCCAATAACAATTCTTCCTAAAAAATCAGAATAATCTAAAGTTGTAATTTGAAGTTGTAAAGGTTTCTTCGTATCTCCTACTGGAGGCGGTACATGCCTAAGTATTGCTTCAAATAAAGGCATCATGTTATCACTATCGTAAGCCATTTCTTCTTTAGCAAAGCCACCCAATCCACTTCCAAATAGATAAGGGAAATCGCATTGATCATCATCAGCGCCTAACTCTAAAAACAAATCAAGAACTTTGTCTACAGCAACTTCCGGAAGAACTCTTGGTCTATCAATCTTATTAACAAAAACAATTGGCCTTAAACCTTTCTCAAGAGCCTTTTTCAAAACAAATCTTGTCTGAGGCATGGGTCCTTCATTGGCATCAACAATTAATAAACAACCATCCACCATTCCTAAGACTCTCTCTACCTCTCCACCGAAATCAGCATGCCCGGGCGTATCAATAATGTTTATGCGGGTATTTTTATAGGTAACTGCTGTGTTTTTGGAAAGTATCGTAATCCCCCTTTCTCTCTCTAAATCATTTGAATCCATAACACAAGTTGGGACAACTTCATTTTCTCGAAAAATTCCCGATTGAGACAATAAAGCATCTACTAAAGTAGTTTTTCCATGATCAACATGAGCAATTATGGCAACATTTCTGATTTCTTTTTGTAATGATGGCATATCAATTTAATTCATAAACTTTTTTACCATCTATAAGATTAACCTAAATGAGTCAACAATGCTAAATAAATTCTAAAAGTGCCTCTCAATTAAAGAAATATAGTGTATTTGATGATAAAGAAAAAATTTATTTCAACTCAGACTCAGAATTAAATATTCTTAAAGCTTCAACTGAGCCTTCATATCGCCAATGCCATGGTTCATAATCAACTGATTGATGATCCTTATCAAAGGATAATCTAAAGTGGTACTTTGCGGCATTAGTTTCAAGCCAATTAAAGGCACGAGTATTTTCAAACTCAACTTCAAAATCAGTTGCTCTATTAGTTGCATCGCCAATGTCAATTGCAAAGCCAGTGCTGTGCTCTGAGAAACCCGGTGGCGCAGATACCCTTGCTCTTTCTGAAGCAATTTGATTTCTAATAGATTTTAAATAAAAGAATATTTCCTTCTGCAATTCAATTGATCGATAACCGCTTAAGAAAACCAAAAATACGCCATCTCTCTCAGCATCTCTCTGCATCGCAAGTAAGTCGTTGTACATATCCTCATGAACAGATATTCCAGGTTGTACTTCGATTAAATTATTTTTATCTATTTCTTCATAAGGTAAATGACCAAATAAACTTAAAATTACAGTATTTTTGTTTGTTTCAATTAAAAAAACAAATCCGGTAAAAAGAATTAATGGAAAGGAAATTAAAAGCCAAAAAGACTTATTTCTTTTTCTTTTTAGAACCTTTCTTTTTGCGACTTTAATGTCAAAGAAGTCTTTATAAGGTCCTTGATTAGCCAAGTATGAAAAGTTGAATTAAAAAAACATGTTTCGATATTAACTATTTTTTTAAGAAAAGTCCCTTTATATCTTAAAAAGATGTAGTTTTTAATAAGGAATGAATTTAAAACATGCTTAGAGTTGCTGTAATTGGGGGTGGTCCTAGTGGATCATGTGCTGCTGAAATACTTGCAAAGTCAGGGATTAAAACATGGCTTTTCGAAAGAAAGTTAGATAATGCAAAGCCTTGTGGAGGAGCTATACCATTATGTATGGTTTCAGAATTTGATCTGCCTGAGAAAATTATTGATAGAAAAGTTAGAAATATGAGGATGATTTCTCCATCCAATAGGGAAGTAGACATAAGTTTAGATAAAGTTTACGGTAAAAGTGAAAATGAATATATAGGAATGTGCCGAAGAGAAGTTATGGATTCTTTTATGAGAAATAGAGCTGAAGAGCTTGGTGCAAATCTAATTAATGGACTCGTTACATCTATTGATACAGGTAATGATAATCAAGGTCCTTACAAAATTACATATTCAGATTATTCAAGCGGAGATAGCAAGGGAGAGATTAAAGATTTAACAGTTGATCTTTTAGTAGGAGCTGATGGGGCCAATAGCAGAGTCGCAAAAGCAATGGATGCAGGTGACTACAATGTGGCAATTGCATTTCAGGAAAGAATTAAATTACCAAAAGAAGAGATGAGTTATTACGAAGATCTCGCCGAAATGTATGTCGGTACTGATGTATCTCCTGACTTTTATGGATGGGTATTTCCTAAATACGATCATGTTGCAGTTGGCACAGGGACCATGCAAAAGAATCAGTCCTTAATTAAAAGTCTTCAAGAAGGTGTGAGGGCAAGAGCCAAAAAAAGACTTGTCAATGGAGAGGTTATAAAAGTTGAAGCGCATCCCATACCAGAACATCCAAGGCCAAGAAGAGTTGTTGGAAGAATGGCTTTGGTTGGAGATGCGG
>CAJWWR010000030.1 GCA_913048245.1 uncultured Prochlorococcus sp.
ATCTACTAGGTAAACACCTATTAAGAGTCTCCAAATGACCCCAGCAAACTGTTCTCTCTATTTCTTTTATAGAAGAGCCTTTGAGAATTAGCAATCTCAAAGCTTTGCAAAATAGAGGATATCCTGCTTCTAATTCATCTATATTTAGCTTAGCTGCTGACATAGATTCTAAAATTATTTTATTAATCTAATAAAAAATGGCGCAAATTTGTTCTAATAATTAATTATCTACATACTTTTAAGAATTATCCAATAAAGGCAACACAATCAATTTCAACTGAAACCTTCTTGGGTAATGATGATACTTCAACACATGCTCTTGCAGGAGTTCTTGGCCCTTTGAAGAATTCGCTATAAATATTATTGACTTTTTGGAAATTTTTTAGGTCAGTTAAAAAGATAGTGGTTTTTATTACATCATTCATTTCTGCGCCTGCTTTACTAAGTACAGCCTTCAGATTATTAAGTACTTGCAGGGTTTCTCTTTCAATATCCCCAAGGCATTCAATTGAGTTTGTCAGTGGATTTATTGCGATTTGACCCGAACAATATATGAATTGTCCAGCCTTAATTGCCTGATTGTATGGTCCTACTGGCTGTGGTGCTTTATCAGTTGCAATAACGATTGATGAGTTCATAGATTCATTAAAATATATATTTAATTTAAACCCAGATATCTTTATTGGCTCTTAAATAGCTAAATTCATCTACATTTTTTGCTCTGAGGAAGAGATTAATTTTCTTTTCCTCCTCTAGTGTTGTGGGTATTGTTAGTTTATTTTTAGCAATTTTTTTATTTACTTCATTTAATTTTTCCTTTAGTAAATTGTCATTAGGGTGGAGATTCAGAGCCCACAAAAGGTTATTTTTTGTGTACTCATGTGCGCAATAGATTTTCGTATTTTGCGGTAGGCTAGAGATTTTTTGTAGAGAAGCAAACATCTCTGCATGTGTCCCCTCAAATATTCGTCCGCAGCCAGCTGAAAATAGAGTATCGCCTACAAAAAGTACTGGATTTTCAAACTCATCGGAATAGAAAGCAATATGAGAAATTGTATGGCCAATAAGTTCTATGACTTTGAAAGTTGTGTTAAGGACCGTAATTTTTTGGCCATCCGTTACAGAAGTATTCTGAAAGGGGATGCGTTTTTTTTCTTTAATAGATGCTATGACCTTAACTTGTGGCCATTGAACCATTAACTTTGTGGTTCCACCAATATGATCATTATGATGATGAGTCTGGAAGATTGTATCTAATATCAGATTTTTATCTCTTAAGAATTTAATAACAGGTTCTGATATTGCAGGGTCAATTACTGTAGCTTTACCCCCCTTTGACCATATCCAAATGATATTGTCATCTAATACAGGTATTCCATATATTTCTTGTTCTTTATTTAATGTCATTCTTATTTTAGAATTAGAAAAACTTTGAAAATAATACTAACTTATGATTACTATAGCTTTAGCTAAAGGGGCACTGCTTAAAGATTCTATTTCAATATTTAAGAAGGCTGGGTTAGATTTTTCTGATGCATTAAATATTGATAATAGAATGTTGACTATAAGATCTAAATGCGGAAAAGGAAAAGCATTGTTAGTTAGAAATGGAGATGTTCCTGTTTACGTAAGTTATGGTCAGGCTGATTTAGGAATAGTGGGATATGACGTCTTAAGGGAATCAGATCTAGTAATAGCAAAGTTATTAGATCTTGGATTTGGTGGTTGTACTATGTCACTTGCGGTTAAGGAGGATAGTGGATACTTGAAACCTACGGATCTACCAGCCAACTGTAATGTTGCTAGTAAATTCGTTAAGACTGCAAGGGCATATTTCGAAAAAATGAATATTCCAGTTGATATTATTCATTTGACAGGTTCAGTAGAATTAGGACCAATAACTGGCATGGCAGAAGCGATTGTCGATTTAGTTGCTACAGGAAAGACTTTAAAGGAAAATGGCTTAATTAAAATTGATGATCTTTATTATTCGACTGCAAGATTAATCGCTAATCCACTTTCTTTGCGTACAGAAAATACTCTCCAAGAACTTATTTTGACAATAGAATCATCTATAAATACTTTTTAGACGTTTATGATTCAAAATGACTTTAATCGAATAAAAAGGTTAGGTAGATATTTAACAAATGATAAAAAGACTTTATATTTAATTTTAGTAGTATTATTGCCTGTTTCATTCGCGGGTGCTATTCAACCACTATTGGTAGGACAAGCAATTTCAATACTGAAGGGTGAAAGTAATAATGTTTGGATAGGTAGAACCTTTATAGGTCAATCGATAAATTCAGTAATCATATTCTTATTTTTATCAGTGTTTTTTAGACTTCTTCTTCAAGGTTATCAGACTTACAATATTCAATCTGTTGGTCAGAGGTTAACAGCAAGGATAAGAAGAGAACTTTTTTCTCATTCGATATCTTTATCACTCAAATATCATGACAAAATGCCAGTCGGGAAAATGCTTACAAGATTGACTAATGATGTTGATGCTTTATCTGAAGTTTTTGGGAGTGGTGCTGTAGGAGTTATAGCTGATTTTGTAAGTTTAATCGTAATTTCAATAACTATGTTTTCTATTGATAAGGGTCTTGCATTACTATTACTCCTCACACAAATACCAGTTTCATATTTTATTATTTGGTTACAAAAACGTTATAGGAAAGCAAATTACCGAGTTAGGGAAGAATTATCTCAACTTAATTCTGACTTTCAAGAGAATCTGCAGGGACTAGAGGTTGTGCAGATGTTCAGAAGAGAGGATCTAAATAGTTACAAATTTAAAGATACTGGTAAATCTTACAGGAAGGCTGTTGATGGAACTATTTTTTATGATAGTACTATATCTGCTTTTATAGAGTGGATTTCATTAGCAGCAGTTTCTTTAATTCTTGCGGTTGGAGGCTATTTAGTTACATCAGGAAATATCGGTTTAGGCACCTTAACAACTTTTATATTGTATTCCCAAAGACTTTTTGAACCTTTACGTCAGCTTGCCGAGCGGTTTACACAGATTCAGGGAGGGCTTACAGCTGTTCAGAGAATAAATGAATTGCTAGATGAAAAAATAGAGATTACTGACTCTGCCTCACTTTCTAAGGATTCATTTAGAGATTTTGACTTCACTGGAAAGATTGAATTTAGAAATGTATCTTTTTATTATAAAGATGGTGAATATGTACTAAAGAATTTATCCTTCAAAGTTTCTCCGGGAGAACATATTGCATTTGTTGGCCCAACAGGTTCAGGTAAATCAACTTTAATTAGGTTATTGTGCAGATTATACGAACCTCAAAAAGGTTCAATTTTGATCGATGATATTGATATTAAAAATATTCCTCTTGAAACCCTTAGAAAAATGTTGGGAGTTGTCCTTCAAGATACATTCATTTTTAGTGGAGATGTAGCCAGTAATTTGAAATTAAGTTCAGAAATAAATAATGATGATCTTAAACTTGTTTGTAAGAAATTGGGCCTAGATAATTTGTTAGACAAACTTCCCGATGGTTTAAGTACTTCTTTAAGAGAGAGAGGCGCTAACCTATCGTCTGGTGAAAGACAGTTGCTTTCAGTTGCCCGTGTTGCAATTAGAAATCCAAGAATATTAATAATGGATGAAGCGACAGCTTTCATGGACCCATCTACTGAAGCAACTTTACAAAACGATCTAGACAAAATATTAGAGAAAAGAACAGCCTTGGTCATCGCCCATAGATTAGCTACTATTGAAAAATCAGATAGAATATTAGTATTGAAGGGTGGAGTCTTAGTTGAACAAGGTACTCACCAAACTCTTAGGGCTCAAAAAGGTTTATATTTCCAGTTGTCTGAACTTCAGGAAAAAGGATTCGCTAATTTCTAATGATTCTTAGAATTAATAAATCATTACAAAAGAAAACAAATTTACTAAGTAAAACTACTTTGCAAAATAAATATGGATCAGATGCATTTGATTTTTCCTTAAAAGATAATCAAGATATTTTTGTCTGTAGTAAGTGCAAAGAACTAGATTTAATTGAATTAGATCAATTATTGCAGACTGTAGGTTGGAGTAGAAGACCAACCAGAAGAGTTAAAAGGGCACTTGAATCAAGTATTTTAGTTGTGGGTTTATGGCGTCATGATGAAAAATTTCCGAGACTAATTGGCTTTGCTCGATGCACAGGTGATGGGATCTTAGAAGCTACTATTTGGGATGTAGCTATTAACCCTGTTTATCAAGGGATGGGTCTTGGTAAGGAATTAATGAAATATATTTTAAGAATATTGAAAATGATTGGGATTTCTAAAGTTACCCTTTTTGCAGACTCTGGCGTTATTAAGTTTTACAAGAGTCAAGGGTGGTCTTTAGAACCAAAACAAACAAAATGTGCTTTTTGGTATGCCAATTAAGTTTTACTTTTGTAGTAATCTAAATAAATTTGCTCAATAGATTCTCCCTTTAACCATCTTTTTCTGTATCTCCAATTTCTTATTGATTGAATTAATATACTTTTGTTTTTCCATTTTCGGGCACTTGTATAAATTGATGTTTTTAATGGTACTAATAATTTCGTTTTATTCTTAAGCCTGCGTATAAAGTCAATATCTTCCATAATTGGAATTTCACTATACCTTTGATTTATAATGAAAGTCTTTTTGTTAATTAATAACCCTTGATCTCCATATGGTGTTTTTAAAAAAATACTTCTAAGATTCACCAATAATTCAAGAAATCTAAACCGGAATTCTTTGTTTCTGATTTTGAATCTGAAAAAATAAATAATTTTAGGATTTTTCTGCATTACTGTTTTTACCTCAGCGAACCAATTTGAATTAAGTCTAGAATCAGCATGTAAAAAAAGTAGCCATTCACCCTTTGCCTTTTTAGCTCCATAATTTAGTTGGAAACCTCTATTTTTTTTCTTAACTAAGAAATATTTTGCTCCATAAATTCTAGAGATTTCTTTTGAAATATTTTTACTTTTAGCATCAATCACTATGATTTGGTGATCATGATCAATTCCTGATAAGTCTGATAATAGTAATGGCAAGTTTTTAGATTCATCAAGTGTAGGAATAATTATTGATAAGTTAGTCAATTATCCCCTCCTTTTTATATCTGAAATTGTATCAATATCAATTTTGGAAACTAGGTAACCCACAGAAACTTTATCCTGGTAAAAATTATTTATTGTCCTCTGCATTACATCATCTTTGCTCCATTTTATATTTATGAAAGTAGATACAATACATCTTTTTAAGATTGATGCAGAGAATCCAATTAGCCAATAACCACCATCATTTGATGGCCCTAAAATAGCATCTTTGTTTTCTAATCTTGATATGCCCTCTATCAGATCTAGATGACATAAATCTGGCAAATCAGTCCCTATAATCATTATTTTTCTAGAATTCTTCTTGTGATTAATTAATAATTGCCTTTTCATTCTTTCTCCTAGGGATCCTGATCCTTGTAAATTAAAGTTTTTGATTTCCATCTCTTTACACCATTTTTTACATTTTGAAGGTCCAATACCAGTAACAGCTAGAGAGATATCTAAAATATCTTTTTTCTCTAAATATTTGGCTACAGAAATTGTATGTTCTATCAAAAATTTGTTAATTCTTAAAGAATTCTTATCCCCAATATCCTTAGACAATCTTGTCTTGCTTCTGCTATAAGCAGGCCACTTAGTCATTATTATTAGTAGAGGTTTATCCAAGTCTAAAAATTGTAATAAAACTATTATAAAATTTCATATCAACAAATTAAATACAAATTGGTGTAATGCAGGAACATTTTTTTGTTAAAAAATTTTGAATTTCATATAATCTTGTAATTTCACAATGACCAATCGAAGAAATACCACTAGATTAAAAATCTACGGAGAAAAATCTTGCAAACGAAAAATCTAATTTGGACAGAAGTTCAAAAGCTGCTACAAAAGAATTTAAGTAAACCCTCTTTCGAGACATGGATTAGACCAGCAAAGTTTAGCTGTTTTGATAATGGCTTATTGACTTTGATTGCGCCAAATTCCTTTGCTAGTGACTGGTTAAGAAAGAATTATTGTGACACGATTGAGAAAGCTGCTCAGAGTATTTACGGACAACCTGTTAAAGTTCTTTTTAAATCAGAAATCAGTCTAAATAATGATTTTAATAACTTAAAGAGTGTAAAAGAAAATAATAATATCTCCGACTCTAAATATGCTGACCAGCTTAGACCAACTACAAAGAGAATTAAAAATCTATCATCTTTAAACTTGAGATATGTTTTTAATAGATTTGTTGTTGGACCGAACAGCAGAATGGCTCATGCTGCCGCCTTGGCTGTAGCTGAATCACCAGGGAGAGAATTTAATCCGCTATTTATTTGCGGTGGTGTAGGCCTTGGGAAGACACATTTAATGCAGGCTATAGGTCATTATCGTTTAGAAATTGATCCAGATGCTAAGGTTTCCTATGTATCTACAGAGACTTTTACTAATGATTTGATTGTTGCTATTAGAAAAGATGGTATGCAAGCATTTAGAAATAAATATAGGGCGGCTGATTTAATATTAATTGATGATATTCAATTTCTTGAAGGCAAAGAATATACGCAAGAGGAGTTTTTTCATACATTTAATGCTTTGCATGAAGCTGGCAGACAAATTGTTATTGCAAGTGATAGGCCTCCAAGTCAAATACCAAGATTGCAGGAAAGGTTAATTTCAAGATTTTCTATGGGATTAATAGCTGATATTCAGCCCCCTGATATTGAGACAAGAATGGCAATCCTTCAGAAGAAAGCAGAACATGAAAAAATGAATTTACCGAGGGATTTAATTCAATTTATTGCAGGTAGATTTACTTCGAATATACGCGAATTAGAAGGTGCATTTACCAGGGCAGTAGCTTTTGCCTCTATTACTGGATTACCCATGACAGTTCAATCCATCGCCCCAATGTTAGATCCTAACAGTGTTGGTGTAATTGTTACTCCAAAACAGGTAATCAAAAAAGTTTCAGAGTTTTTTGAAGTTTCTGCTGAAGAATTAGTTAGTTCGAGTAGAAGAAAACCAGTTAGCCAGGCAAGACAGATTGGCATGTATCTTATGAGACATGGGACTGATTTAAGTCTACCGAGAATTGGAGATGAGTTCGGAGGTAAAGATCACACGACAGTAATGTATGCAATTGAGCAAGTTGAGAAGAAATTGTCCACAGACCCATTGGTTGCAAGTCAAGTTCAGAAAGTAAGAGATTTACTACAAATTGATTCTAGAAAAAATATGTGACTTGATTTATAACTTGAATTTCTTTGGATCCTGATCAAATCTATGCTTCTTATTTAAAGGATAAATTTCTTTAGGTTTTGAGGAAGATGCAACTTTTTCAAGAGATTGTCTTAGTAATCTTGCTGAGATTAAGGGCATATCCCTTGGTACAGATATTCTATCTCTAAGATATCTAAGACCTACTGCGCCAAATCCTTTTATTTCGTTGGTTTTACCAGTTAACATATACGTCAAAGCACTTCTGAGACTTTCTTCAAAAGTATTATTTTCACAAGGGTTTGTATTTATAATATTTTTTTTATGTTTAATAATTCTAGTAAGAGCAAATTTTGAAAAATAAACCAAATCATCATGATTGTTAATTTCCAATTTACCTAATCCATTCCCATTATCTATTAATTTAGAAAAATATATTTGTTCGTCATTTATTTCTTTAAAGCATCCACCCATTTGAGGTGGTAAGTCGTGAGAATGAGTATGAAAGTCTCCTTGGGTTCCACGATAAACGCTATTATCCTCTAATAGAGTTAACCAATTATTGATATTGGTGAATTCTTTTCTCAAATTAAATCCTTTGTAATAACAAAGAGAAGCATTCATTCTCTCTAGATAAGGGATAAAAATTATATCACCAGTACCTGGTTGTGAATTAATTGAACATTTTTGGATTGGATCTAAAAAACCTGTTTCAGATACCTTAAGAAGTTCATCTAATTTATGCAAAGCTAATCTTAATTTGTTTTTTCTTGTTGAACTTTCTGTTTTAAGGAATTCTTTCCTACATAGCCAATTGCACCAAGCACTAAAAATATCTCTTTCTAGCTTTCTTAGTTCTATAAGTTTCTCTGATAATATTGATGAACCTAAAAGTCCAAACTCTTTCTCAAGAAATCCTAAAATTTCGTCGCTTTCAGTAACTAAATGTCCATTAATTTCTATAGCTGGTAATTTCCCTGATCTCACTTTATTTAAATACCAGTTTTCCTTTTCTCCGTAACAAAACATATTAATTTTCTTAATTTTGTATGGAATTTCTTTTAATTCGAGCCAAAGCCAAATTTTTTGACAATAAGGACACCATGCATGTCGATCCCTATAAAGAATTAAATTAGCGTCTTTTTCATGATTGTTGAAGAGTCTAAGACTGGAGTACGAATTAGTAATACCATTAACTCTATCTATATCCTCCGCTTTTAACTTTTCTAAATCTGTCCAACTCAGGATATTATTCATTTGCTTTTTAATTAATTTTGTATCTAAAATATATTAATTGAAATATAAAAATCTTGGAAGATAAATTTGATTTAATTGTAATCGGTGCAGGGTCTGGAGGATTGGCTTCAGCAAAAAGGGCTGCAAGTTACGGTGCAAATGTTGCTGTTATTGAAGGTAGTGAGATTGGAGGGACGTGTGTAATAAGAGGTTGTGTTCCCAAAAAACTAATGGTTTATGCAGCTAAAAATAGACAAGCACTATATAATTCTGATGCCTACGGATTGACTGTAAGTGAAAAATCTTTTTCTTCAAGAACTCTCTTAAATAAAATTAGAAATGAGGTCTTGAGATTGAGTGAAATACATAGGAAATCTATGGAAAAGTTGAATATAAAAGTATTTAAAGGTTGGGGAAGATTTTTAAATAAAAAAGAAGTACAGATTTTATCTTCTAATAAAAAAAAAGTTACTAAAAGCATATATGGAGAAAAAATCTTAATAGCTGTAGGAGGGGAGCCTAATATTTTAAATGTACCAGGGAAAGAATTGGCGTGGACAAGTGATGATATTTTTAGGCTTGATCAATTCCCTAAATCCATAACCATAATTGGAGGGGGCTATATAGCTTGTGAGTTTGCCTGTATTTTTAATGATTTTGGTATTGAAGTTAATCAAATCATCAGAAGGGATTCCTTGTTAACTGGATTTGATACAGATTTATCAGCTTTTCTCAAAGATGAGATGGTTGAATCAGGGATAAAATTACAATTTAAAGAGGAATTGGAATCTATTAATCAATCTGGATTGGGTTTAGAGATATCCTTACATTCTGGTTCAACTTTGCATTCTGACAATTTATTGATGGCAACTGGCAGAAGTCCAAGAATTAATGATTTAAATCTCTCTAATATTGGAATAAAAATGATTGGAAAATACATAGAAGTAGATGAAGTTAATCAAACAAATGTATCTAATGTATTTGCTATTGGAGATGTCGTTGATAAACCTAATTTAACACCAGTTGCCATAGAGCAAGGAAGAGTTTTTTCCGATAATATCTTTGGTAATTTAAAAAGAGTAGTGAACTATGAATATATTCCCAAGGCGGTTTTTACAAATCCTGAGATATCAACTGTGGGGTTGACAGAATCTGAAGCTAAAAAATTATACAACAATGAAAATATAGAGATTTTCAAGTGTAGCTTCACTCCCATGTCTAATACATTTAAAGTTAAAAAGTCAAAATCTATGCTGAAATTAGTTGTCAACAAATTAGACAATAGGGTCCTGGGTTGTCATATGTTTGGCGAATCATCATCTGAAATAATTCAAATGGCTTCGGTTGCAATCAATGCAGGAGTTACAAAAGAAATATTTGATATGACTATGGCTTTGCATCCTACAGTTTCAGAAGAGTTTGTGACTATGTACCGATGAGAATTTTTATTGTTTTTGAAACTTCAATTTTGCCTTTAGTAAAAAAACAATAGTAAAAACGATTGTATAAAGAAAAATAAAAAGCCTATACTGCTGAAGAAATCCAAATCCAGATGAGATAATAATTTTATCTACCAGATAGAATAAGTAAATATTTAAAAGAATAAATCCCTCAATTCTTGTGATTTTACCTTTAGTCCAAAATATCGGCATACATGCAAATGTTGTGAGGACCATGATTGGCAAGTCTGTAGTAATGAGTTCTTTATCAATCTTTAAACCCTCTAAACCTGAAACAACTCCACAACTTCCTAGAATTAATAGTTGGTTTAATAAATTACTTCCAATAACGTTCCCAATAGCAAGGTCTGTTTTGCCCTTAAGAGCGGCCACAATTGAAGTGACTAATTCAGGTAATGAGGTTCCTGTTGCCATAATGGTTAGACCTATTATAGTCTCGTTTACTCCCATTATTGTCGCTAGTGTTTTAGACCCACTAATTAAAATATTTGATCCAAAACCTAGTAGTGCAATACCAAGAATTAATTGGAAAAACATTTGAAATTCGTTTTTTTTATGTGAATCTTCGATTACAGGCTCAGCTGTTTTTATATCCTCATCAATTTCATTGATGGTATTAATTTCCCAGATCGTATTAATCGTTAAACATAACAAAAGAAAAATGCCAGCTTGCCATGTTAATAACCCTGTTGATGATATAGCCCAAACTGCGCATGAAATTGCAATTAGTAAAGGCACATCCCTTCTTACAATCCTACTCTTAACCTTTAATGGTCTTACTAGGGAACTAATTCCTAGCACAACAAGAATATTAAAAATATTACTGCCTATAACATTGCTTACTGCCAATGAGTCACTATCTCTAAAGACTGAATTTAAACTAACTAGAAGTTCTGGGGAACTAGTGCCTAATGCGACAACCGTTAAACCTATAACAATTTGAGGTATTCCAAGGATTAGAGACAGAGTAATTGCACCTTGTATAAATACCTCTCCCCCACCAAAAAGTAATAAAATTCCTGATATAACTTCAATCAAAGGTAAAGAATATTCATTCATTCTTGAAAAAACTTTATTAGATTAATTATATACCCTCTAAAAGAAAGAATATTGTGACTGAAATTATCAAAAATTTTACCAATTAATAATTGTTGTTAATATTATTTTAAATATTTAAATCCTTGAAGAATTTAATAATAAGAAAACCTGATGATTGGCATTTACATTTGAGAGAAGGATTGGTTTTAAAAAATATTATTAAATACACAACAGAATATTTTGGAAGAGCGATAGTAATGCCTAATACTAATGAACCAGTAACAACAATTGAGCGAGCCGTATCATATAAAAAAGAAATTCTTGACGCGATAGCTTTAGGGACAAATTTTGATCCTTTAATGACAATTTACTTAACAGATGAAACTAATAAAGAAGAATTAAAAAGAGGATATAAAGATAAAGTTTTTTTTGCTGGGAAATTATATCCTGCTAATGCAACTACTAACTCAAGACATGGGGTTAAGGAAATAAAAAATATTTATAAGTTATTTGAAATCATGGAAGATATAGGAATGCCTTTGTTGATACATGGAGAGGTTACGGATTCAAATGTTGATATTTTTGATAGAGAAGAGGTCTTTATTGATAGAGAACTTAATCAAATAATTAATAGGTTCCCAAGATTAAAAGTCGTCTTAGAACATATAACTACCCGATATGCTGTTGAATTTGTTATGGAAAAAAAAATACATGCAACCATAACACCACATCATCTTCATATAAATAGGAATGCTATGTTTTTCGGTGGGCTTAATAGTGATTTCTATTGTTTACCCGTAGCTAAGAGAGAATTTAATAGACTTTCCTTAATCAAGGCGGCTACAAGTGGTATTGAGAATTTCTTTTTAGGTACAGACTCTGCACCACACATGCGTGAGTGGAAAGCATTTTGCGGTTGTGCGGGCATATTTAATGCCCCTGTTGCTTTATCAAGTTATTTAAAAGTCTTTCAAGAGGAAAATTCCTTAGACAAATTTGAGGCGTTTGCTAGTTTAAATGGTCCAAAATTTTATAACCTACCTCCCAATCAAGAAAAAATTAATTTGGTTTACGAGTCATTTAAAGTTGATGATTTTGTAGAAATTTCAGATTCCTTTAAAGTTGTAGGAAAAATAAAAAAATTTCATGCTGGAGAATTCTTGAATTGGAGAATTCAAAATGATTCTCATTCAAGTTAATTGAAATAGATAATGATTTTTATACGAATTCTTCAGGATAAAAATATTTACCATATTAATACTTATTAAGCTTTTGATTTTTCAGCACGTCCATAGCTTTCCCAAAAATGTAAATATTCGCATTTTTATTGGTTAAATGGGTTCCTTTCAGCTACGATAAAATTGCGCAAATTCCTTTTGGGAGTGTGGCGGAATTGGTAGACGCGCCGGACTTAAAATCC
>CAJWWR010000031.1 GCA_913048245.1 uncultured Prochlorococcus sp.
ATGTAGATGATTTTATTTTATTTTCTGAAGGTAAAGGTATAAGAAGAGTTTCACTAACTCCTAAAGTATTTAATGCTTCCAAAAAAATTGCTTTCTTAGTAAGTGGGTCTTCTAAAAAAGAGGCAATTAAGCGCCTTTCTAATCAAAAGGAAACGTCTGACAGGACACCCGCAAAGTTAATTAAATCTAAATCCCAAATATCAGTATTCTGTGATGAAGAAGCCTATAATTATTAATCTTTTTGTTAATATGAGCCAATCTTTGGATAAATTAAATAATGAAAAAAATTCTTTTTGAAAAAGGAAATTTTGGTGGTTGGGATTCATTAAACGACACCATTATGGGAGGATCTAGTACAGCTAATTGTCAAAATTCTAAAACGGGATTAGTCTTCAGGGGAAATATTGTAGAGAAATCAGGAGGATTTGTAAGTTGTAGGTCTCCAATATATGATCCGGTTTTAAATCTAGAAGAATATAAAGGGTTTGAGTTAAGAATCGATGGTCAAGGAAGAACTTTTAAATTTGCTGTCGCATGTCAAGATGAAATATTTGGTTTAACAGAATTTATTCCTGGTGGGTTGCGATGGATAAAGTCCTTTACTACCCAGAAATTTGGGACTTCAACCATTAGAATACCGTATGCTGATTTAAATCCTTCAATCCGTGCCAATAAAGTAAGTTTTCCATTTAAATTCCGTTCTAATAAATTAAAAAGAATTCAATTGTTGCATTCTAAGTTTGGTGATTCTGGTGAATTAAATGAAAAATTTAAACCAGGATCAATTAAAGTGCTAATAAAATCCATAAGTGTTTTTTGATAATCCTGATCAAGAGCTCAATGCTTTGATTGCTAAATCAGCAGATCTTGCCAACAAACCATTCCTGCATTCTGTTTTAAATTTGGACGGTGAGTATGATTTTGATACAAATGATTTAGATATTTCTTTTCAGATTTTATGTAGAGATATAGAGGGTAAGCGACAAGAAAATATGGATTTAGAATTAGAACTTTTTAGATCTAGTAATGATATTGTTTTAGTTATTGCTAAATTGAATTTTCCAGAGGATCCTATTTTATGGTCTGGTTCAAAAAATTTGTGGATGGATGGTAAAAGTGGTAAGAAATGTGATCCACCAACTTATTCCTTTCGTATTGAAAATCTTGCAAACAGAATAAAAACAATTGTAGATCAAAATTAATTATTCAAAATAATCTGTTACTGCCCCAAGGCTTGAAGTGCTTACTACCCTCGCATATTTTGCTAAAACACCTTTTTTATATTTTGGTTTTGGTCTGATCCACTCTTTTCGTCTTTTTTCTAGCTCTGTCGAACTTAGTGCAACTTCTATTTTTTGATTTAATGCATCAACTGTAATTAAATCTCCTTCCTTAATTAGTGCTATGTTCCCACCAACTGCAGCCTCAGGCGCTATATGACCAACAACTAACCCATATGTACCACCACTAAATCTTCCATCTGTTATTAAGGCTACCTTTTCTCCAAGGCCTTGGCCTACTATAGCTGATGTAGGAGCTAGCATCTCTCTCATTCCAGGCCCTCCAACAGGTCCCTCATTTCTAATTACAACGACATCACCTGCTTGTATATCGTTGTTTAGTATTGACTTAAGACATGATTCTTCACTTTCAAAGATTCTCGCTGGTCCAGTAAGTACCGGATTTTTAACGCCACTTATTTTTGCAACAGATCCTTCAATTGCAAGATTACCTTTTAATATTGCTAAATGACCTTTTTTATAAAGCGGGTTGTTAATCTTTCTTATCACATTCTGATTCTCTGGTGGATTGTCTGGGACTTTAGCTAAGGATTCCATTAGGGTATTTCCCTCGATATTTCTGCATTCTCCATGAAGTAATCCAGCATTTAGAAGGATTTTCATGACTTGAGGGATCCCGCCAGCTTCATGGAGATCTACAGTTACATATTTACCACTGGGCTTTAAATCGCATATAACCGGAACTTTTTGTCTAATTCTTTCAAAATCATCGATAGTTAATTTAATACCAGCTGTTTTTGCTATTGCTAATAGATGGAGGACTGCATTTGTAGAACCTCCAACTGCCATGATTACCGTAATTGCATTTTCAAATGATTGTTTAGTCATTAAATCTAAGGGCCTTATATTATTTTCAATTGCGCTAACAAGTGCTTTGGCACTTTTTTCAGAACTAAGTTCCTTTTCATAGTCCTCCGCTGCCATTGTTGAACTGTGGGGTAGGCTTAGTCCTAATACTTCTATGACTGCTGACATAGTATTGGCTGTAAACATTCCTCCGCAACTGCCAGCCCCAGGAATACAGTTCTTTTCTACTTCGATTAATCTTTTCTCACTTATTTTCCCTGACGTTAGTTGTCCGACAGCCTCAAATGCACTAACCACAGTTAGATCTTCACCATTTAATTTGCCAGGCTTAATAGTTCCGCCGTATATAAATATTGAAGGGATGTTCATTCTTGCAATAGCAATCATAGCCCCAGGCATGTTTTTATCACATCCACCAATGGCAAGAATGCCGTCCATACTTTGAGCGTTACAAGCCGTCTCAATTGAGTCAGCAATTACTTCCCGAGATACAAGTGAATACTTCATTCCTTCTGTACCCATTGAAATGCCATCGCTTACAGTAATCGTCCCAAACATTTGGGGCATGCCTCCAGACTCTCTGATAGATTCTTCAGCTTTCATAGCAAGTTTGTTTAAACCTATGTTGCATGGTGTTATTGTGCTGTAACCATTTGCAATTCCCACAATGGGTTTATTAAAATCACCATCTTTAAAACCTACAGCTCTAAGCATTGATCTGTTGGGAGACCTTTGAACTCCTTGTGTGATGGCAGATGATCTTAAATTATTCATATCTATTATTAATCTTTATTATTATTGACCTAACTCTTCTAGTTGTCTTCTTACGTCTGCAATTGCAGAATTTAATTGTTCGACTTTTTCTTCTAACTTATCCTCCTCTTTTCCTTTCTTTTGATTAATGTTAGATTCAAAAGCCTCAGATCCATCTTGAATCCTTGATGAATACATCATTGCCTTTTGCTTTTTAGTCTCTTTTCTCTTGTCTGCTTCAGAAATCAACCACCATGCCAATCCTGCGGCACCAATAAAAGCACCACTTATTAATGAAAAGAAATTATTAGAAGAAGAATCTCTGTATTCAGACATTAAAAAAACAAATCTATTTATATCATACTTGTTTTATTCAACCTTAGTACTCAAACGCAACATAGGGTTTCCAATACCAGGTTTTATTAAGTTTTCTAGATCATCCTCTTCATCAATACAAGAAGTATAAATCTGTTGATCAGGAAATTCTTTAGCAATTTCATTTAGCCCTCTATTGCTGCAAATACAACATATCAGTAATATTCGATTTGACCCTACTCCATTCTTCTTGAGCTCTCTTAACAAATCTAAAGGATTTTCTTTGCGTGATATTGTTTCTGAATACATTATTATTCCCTCATTATTAAGGATTTTAGACGGCAATTTTTCTAATGAAAGTGTTGCATTAGGAATGACTTCCTTTGAACCCATCCATAAGGTAAGACCTTCTGGCATTTGTGCAATAACTCTTATCGGATAATCTGCATCCACATAGGTTGCCTCTGCAATACCATTAGAGGTTTCTATTTGTGTTGTCTTAAATGGTAGCCAATTTCTTAATGCTTCATAAGTCAGCCATTTCCCAATTTGTTCATAGCCAGTTGAATATAGAATATCAGGTGTATTTTTATCTCGTAAAATAGATAACCAATGTTTTATTAAGGGATGCGGTGGTACTATTACCTTTAATGACATAGCCATATTTTTTATCCTAAAATGGATTAATTATTTTAAAGTAAGCTTTTTTCTAAATTACTGTTTTCTGATGATTAAATCAATTCGTCTTTCATTTATAAAAAAAACACTTTCCTTTCTCTTGGTTTTTGGATTTATTTGCTTTAACTTCGCAAGTACTTCTTTTGCAAAAAGACCTCCAGAGATTCGAAATCAACAAGATTTAAACCTACAAACGGATATGCATGGTCAAGATTTAAGTGGCAATGAATTTGTGAAATTTGATCTAAATGGGTTTAATTTTAGTGATAGTAATCTTCAAGGGGCAGTTTTTAATAATAGTAAATTGAATAACGCTACTTTAAATGGAGCAAATTTAACAGATGCATTAGCTTATGCGACTGATTTTACTAATGCTGATCTTTCAAACGTAAATTTCACTAATGCATTATTAATGGAAAGTGTTTTTGATGGAGCCAAAATAGATGGAGCTGATTTTACTGACGCGGTATTAAGTAGAATTCAACAAAAAGATTTGTGCAAAATAGCGGAAGGCGTTAATAGCAAGACAGGAGAGTCTACTTCATACAGTTTAGGCTGTTAAATTTTTTATGCTTAATAAAAGAGTTCCTGTCATAGTAATAACTGGTTTTTTAGGTTCAGGGAAGACAACTTTGATTAGATATCTCATTGCCAATTGCAATAAAAGGTTTGGATTAATAATTAATGAATTTGGAGATGTAGGAATTGATGGAGATTTAGTTAGAGATTGTTCCGATTGCTCTGAGAATCAAAAGAATCCAATTTTGGAATTAAATAACGGTTGTTTATGTTGCACCGTCCAAGACGACTTTATACCTTCTTTAAAAGTTTTATTGAATTCCAACGAAAATTTGGAATTTATCATAATTGAAACTAGCGGTTTAGCTCTCCCACTACCTCTAATGCAAGCTTTAAATTGGCCGGAGATAAGAAGTTTCATCTATCTCGATATGGTAATTGGTGTAGTAAATGGGGAGGCCATTAAAAATGGAAGTCCTATCTACAATATCGACGAAATTAAGAATCAATATAATGAAACTAATGTTATTGAACATAATGCTTCCATTCAAGAACTTTTTCATGAACAATTAGAAGTATCTGATTTAGTTGTTATTTCAAGGTCTGATCTATTAAAAGAAACTGAATTCATAAACATAAAAAATCATATCAATCAGAAAATATGTTCTCATGTACCAGTAATTAGATCTGCAAATGGAAAATTTAATCTCAATTATATTTTGGAAAATAGTTCAATCAAAAAGAATTATAATAAAGTTTTAAATGATGATCATGATCATGATCATATGCAGGTTTATACCAAAGCCATAAAAAGTGAATATTTTTTAGAAAAAAAAGAGTTTGATTATGTAATGAGAGAAATTCTGAAAGATTTAGATATCCTGCGCATTAAAGGTAGGGCCTGGATCCCAGGTAAACTATTTCCACTTCAGATTCAAATTGTTGGCAAAAAAATAAATACTTGGTACGAGGAATCACCCTCCAATTGCTGGAGACCTCTAAATGGTGGGTTTGAATTGGTTGTTATAGGTTTCGATGAAGCTTGTTTCCAAATATTAGAAAACAAAATTAAAGACAAATTTAATGTTTGTAGTTAACCAAAAATAAGAAAATAATTTTATAGTAGACAACTGAATCCTGAATAAGATTCGAAGCTACTCCATGAAAAAACAAGAAATCTCGCTATCTCCAAAACAAACCGGTGATGTTTTAATTCACAATAATAAAACTTTGTGTACAAAATGTGGTGGTAGTGGTAATTTAAAGACTCCTGAAAATTCAAGAAGAACATGCTTATCTTGTTTTGGAAGAGGTTTTGTTATTGAAGATTTCCATAAAGATTGAACCAAATATTTGTTTATTAATTTTATGTTTGAAATTTTAAAATTTTGAATTATCGTTCATTTAGAATCTTTTTTGAAAATTGAATCAATTTGAAGCTAAAGTTTTTGTAAGACTAAGACCTTCTGTTCTTGATCCTGCTGGAGAAGCAATTAAGTCTGCTGCTAACAAATTAGGAGTTGATGGAATAAGTTCTCTTAGAATTGGAAAACTTATAGAAATTAATATAGAAGGAAATAAAGAAAAAGATATTGAACAAAATATTGAATTATTATGTGATCGTTTATTCGCTAATCAAGTTATTGAAAACTATGATTATTTTGTTAAAAGATTAGATGACTAAATTTACTGTCGGAATTGTTGTTTTCCCAGGCTCAAACTGTGATCGAGATGTTGCATGGGCTCTTAATGGTTGCTTAGATATTAAGTCAAAGTTTTTATGGCATGAATCATCTGATTTAACTGGTATCGACGCAATAGTTCTACCTGGAGGTTTTAGTTATGGAGATTATCTAAGGTGTGGAGCTGTTGCAAGATTTTCTCCATTAATTAATTCTCTTAATGAATTTATTAGAAGCGGCAGGAAAGTTTTAGGAATATGTAACGGGTTTCAGATATTAACTGAATCAGGATTCCTGCCAGGAGCACTGAGCGCCAATAAAAATTTAAATTTTATATGTAAGGATGTGAAGTTAAAAATATCATCAATAAACTGTGATTGGGTTCAAAATGATAAGAAAAATAATGAGATTGTGCTCCCTATAGCCCATGGGGAAGGGCGTTATTTTTGTGAAGAGGATACTTATAAGCAACTTGTTGATAATGATCTAATTGCTTTAGAATATTTGCAAAATCCAAATGGATCATCTTGGAATATTGCTGGAATTACAAATAAGAAAGGAAATGTCTTTGGATTAATGCCTCATCCTGAAAGAGCATGTGATCCTTCTATTGGGGGAGTTGATGGTATCTATATACTAAAAGCTCTTTTGAGTTAAAGTCAGAACTCTCATATCATATGAGAGTTCTGACTTTATTAAGTTAAACTTTTGCTCCTACTTTTGGCTCAAGTTCACCTTTCGTATATAGGTCAGCATAATAATTTATACTTTGTTGTTTGATTTTACTTGCCTGTCCAGCGCACCAGAATTGTTGGTAGCGATCCAAGCATACCTGCTTCATGTATTTTCTTGCTGGTTTATTGAAGTGCCTTGGGTCAAAATTAGTTGGATCTGCAAATGCGGCTTCTCTCACAGCAGCTGTGAATGCTAGCCTGTTGTCAGTATCAATATTTACCTTTCTAACACCGTTTCTAATTCCTTCTTGAATTTCCTCAACTGGGACTCCATATGTTTCAGGGATTGCACCACCATGTGCATTTATTATGTCAAGCCATTCTTGTGGAACTGAACTCGAACCATGCATTACCAAATGAGTATTCGGCAGAGCCTTGTGAATCTCTGCAATTCTACTTATTGCAAGCACTTCTCCTGTAGGTTTTCTTGTGAATTTATAGGCTCCATGACTAGTACCAATTGCAATAGCTAATGCATCTACTTTAGTCCTTGATACAAAGTCGGCTGCTTCTTCTGGGTCTGTCAATAGCATATCTTTTGATAATTCACCTTCAAAGCCATGACCATCTTCAGCTTCTCCTTTTCCTGTTTCTAGTGAACCTAGACATCCTAATTCACCTTCAACACTTACTCCCACGGAATGAGCGAAATCTACAACTTTTTTTGTCACCTCTACATTGTATTCATAACTAGAAGGAGTCTTTGCGTCAGCCTCAAGTGATCCATCCATCATTACAGATGTAAAACCATTAATTGCAGCTGAGTAACAAGTGCTTGGCTCATTTCCATGATCCTGATGCATTACGACTGGTATGTTTGGATATGTTTCTGTTGCAGCTATAATTAAATGCCTCAAGAAAATTTCACCTGCATAACTTCTAGCTCCTCTTGAAGCTTGAAGAATTACAGGGCTATCAGTTTCTGAAGCTGCCTCCATAATTGATTGAACTTGTTCTAGGTTGTTTACGTTGAAAGCAGGAATACCATATCCGTTTTCAGCAGCGTGATCTAATAAGAGTCTTAGTGGAACGAGAGCCATAATTTAAAATAGTATTAAATTTAAATGCTTATTTTTTAAGCATTATGTTCCACGGAGTTTAGTATATAAAGGTAACAAATGTCACGTCTTTATATATACAGAATTTCTAATTAACAGAAACTTTTTAATTAGTCCTAGGTAATTAATTGTATTAATTAAATTTAGTAAGTATAACCAGCTACAAATAATTGCTCATCTGAAGATGGTTGAGAACCAGCGACATAACTACCTTTCGAGGCTTCTGAGTTGGCTTGAGCCCTTGCTATGAGTGCTTTTTGCCCTGACTCAATATCGTGGCCTTTCCACGCCTTTAAACAAGAGTGCTGTAAAGCTCTTCCATATGAAAAAGAGACATTCCACATTGCCTTTCTGTAGATTTTATTCATGTTGTTTAAATATACTGATGCTGCCTCCTCGCTTAATCCTCCCGATAAAAAGACTATGCCAGGAACTGATGCTGGCACGCACCTCTCCATAGTTCTTATTGTCATTTCTGCAACTTTTTCGGGATTGGCTTTATCTAAACATTCAGCTCCATTGACTGTCATCGAAGGCTTAAGAAGTGTCCCTTCAAGGAATACACCATTAGCTTCGCAAGCCATATAAACCTCTTTAATAACCTTTTCTTGGACTTCTGCAGTTTTTTCAATATTGTGGTTACCATCCATAAGTATTTCAGGTTCAATTATGGGAACTAGTCCTGACTCTTGGACTGATCTTGCATATCTTGCTAAACCCCATGCATTTTCTTTAACAGATAATTCAGAAGGGCAACCATCTGATGTAATCTGCAAGACCGCCCTCCACTTGGCAAATCTAGCTCCCTGCTCATAATATTTTGCTGCTCTCTCTACTAATCCATCTAGTCCAGAACAAAATGTTTCAACATCTTTTCCACCTGGCAAGGGGTTAAGGCCTTTATCTACTTTTATTCCAGGGATTATTCCTAATTTATTTAGCTTTTCTACCATTAATTCTCCATCAGCATGATTTTGATAAAGTGTTTCCTCAAATAATATTGCTCCGCTTATATATTTACCCAAATCGGTAGTTGTGAATAGCATTCCTCTATAAGCTTTTCTATTTTCTTCGGTATTTTCAACTCCTATTCCAGAAAGTCTTTTCCCAACGGTTTTTGTGGATTCATCAACTGCTAATATTCCTTTGCCTTTTGATGCTAAAAGCTGAGCATTTTCTTTTAATTCCTTTGTGTAATAATTAATAGCCATAATAGTAAATTGTTATCAATTGATTTTTCCAGAATTTGGGAAATATTAAAAACCAATCTATTACGGTACAAGGTAAAAAATGATACTAGACTAAGTTATGTCCTTTGTTTTTGCTGTAAAACCGTTCTTAAAGGAGGATATTACTGCTTCGCATGTTTTTTGACTCTGCAAGCCTTCGCACAGACCTGGAATTATAGGCCTTTTTTTATTTATACTTTCCGCCCATAAATCATGAATTCTTTTTACTGGGGCTATTCTGCCATCTGTCCATGTTTTATCAAATAGGTAATGTGATTCTGCATTGACCGATTTTTCTTTATTTGAATTGTCAACTAAATTTAATGAGAATCCGTGTACGTAATCTTTTTGATTTTCACTTTTTAGAAACAATGAGCCATTGCTACCGTATATTTCCAAGCTAAATCCTCTGCCTTTTTTAGATATTGATGATAATGAAACTTGACATGGGATTGTTTTATCCCGAGTTGTTTTTATCCCAATATTAACTAAGCAAACATCTTCACTAGTAACTTCAGAGAAGCCTCTATCTAATGAAAGTGGTCTTTTATTAATTGAGGTTGATATCTTACCAGATACATCCTCAATCTCTCCGAAGAACCAATACAGCATGTCAAATGCATGCGTCCCTATTGCTCCAATAACGCCTCCGCCTTTTTCAGAGCAAGAATACCAATTCCACTCTCTATTAGGATCAGAACGACTACTCATTAACCAATCTAGTTTTATTAAGAATATTTCACCTAAGACATTTTCTTCTAATAATTGCTTTGCCTGCAAAAAGAGAGGAACAGCTCTATATTCAAAATTCACCCCTACGCTTAGATTTTTAGTCAAAGCAATTCTCTGTAATTCTTCAATTTCACGACTTCTTAAACAGACTGGCTTTTCTAGTAATAGGTGTTTTTTTTGCATTAATGCTTCTTTTGCATAATTAAATCTATATTCAGGTGGAGTTGCAATAACTATTGCTTCAATATCACTTCTGTTAATTAATTTATTCCAATCAACCTCACATTCTAAACCAGTTTCTTCCTCTATTTCTTTTTTCTTTTCGATGTTTGGATGAAAAAAAGAAATAACATGGAATTCCTTAGAATCTTTAAAGGCTTCAAGATGAACCTTCTTTCCAAAGCCATATCCTGCGATAGCAACCTTTATTTTTCTATTTATATTATTCATTGCAATATTTCTTCTGAGCAACTTTTATCAATTACACTTTCGATTAATTCATCATTATTTGATAGTTCCCATTTTGAATTAAAAGTTGGGATACCATTTTTAGAGATATCTTTAAATTTTTTACTTGAGCAATTAATCTTCATTAAATAGAGAGAAGTTTCTCCTTTCTCTTTAATGCCATTCGGATTTTCATAGAATCTTGTTAATGCAGTTATTTCGTTTTCGTTAATTTTTTTTAAGCTTCCTAGGTCTAACCATTCTTTTCCGGAGTCATTTTCTTTTACTAGAAACCAATCTACATTACCAATTGCATGAACCTTTAATGCGCCAATCTGAAAGCAAATAAGTATAAGAAATATACAAAAGTTTGTTGTAAGGAATTTATTCATTAATTTACGTCACTAGTGAGAGTTTCCCTCACTCCATGTATTCTTAGTATCTTTGTCAATGTATTTTTAAGTTCTTTTCTATTAACTATATGGTCTACAAATCCATGTTCTAGTAAATATTCAGCTGTTTGGAAATTGTCGGGCAGTTTTTCTCGTAATGTTTGTTCAATAACTCTTCTACCCGCAAAACCTATCAATGCTTTTGGCTCTGCCAGGATCAAATCGCCTAACATTGCAAAACTCGCTGTGACCCCTCCAGTAGTTGGATGAGTAAGTAGGGGCATATATAAAAGATTCTTTGATCGATGTTTTTTTAAAGCTCCAGATATCTTGGCCATCTGCATTAGGCTTAACATTCCTTCTTGCATTCTTGCCCCTCCTGATGCACAAACAATTAGAAGGGGAAATTTTTCTTCAGTGGCACGTTCAATTATTCGGGTGATTTTTTCACCTACCACTGATCCCATAGATCCACCCATAAAGCGAAAATCCATTACTGCTAAAGCAAGTGGCAGTGAATTAATTGTGCAGAGACCAGTTATTACTCCATCCTTAAGTCCAGTGCCAGCCTGGCTTTCTCTTATTCTATCTGAATATGATCTTCGGTCTTTAAATCCAAGAGGGTCGGTAGGAGTAAGGGAACTGTCTAATTCTTTAAATGAACCTTTATCAGATATTATTCTGATCCTTTCATCACTATTTATTCGATTATGATGTCCACAATTACTACATACATTTAGGTTTGATATTAAATCTTTTCTATAAACCACCTGTGAACATTCAGAGCATTTCACCCACAGGCCATCACTTTCATCAGTTTCTTGTGATACCTTACCAACGAATTGATCCTTTCGCCTTGCGGCAAACCAGTCGAATAATGACATTTAATTAACTATCTCCTCATATTAAAGTCTAAAATTGGTCAATTAATCAAGAGTATTCATAAATAACGGATTCATTTTTTAATGTTTGGTTTCAAATTCCTTTTTTTTCTTCAATCATCTTATGAATAATAGGAGTTAAAATTAATTCCATTGCAAATCCCATCTTGCCACCATTTACAACTATGCTTGTTGGGCTTGACATGAA
>CAJWWR010000032.1 GCA_913048245.1 uncultured Prochlorococcus sp.
AAATGTTTAAAAGAACATATGAAAGAAGAATTGATTTATTAAAAACAGCAAATCTCGATCATCCCTCAGGAAATAGTTTTAAAAATAAGAAACTAGATGAACTCGAATATATGGAGGATGATTGGTTTTGGGATGTATATTGAATTATTATTCATAATTAAAGAAAGATGATTAAGATCTTAATTATTGAGAAAGATTAATTTGGAAAAAAATTTACAAGCGAATTTATCTTTGTTTAAATTAATTTCCATTTTTTCTTCCTTAAATTGAAAATGAATTTCTTAAACCATTTACACTTAATGGTTATTTTTTCTTGGTAAAGTAAATTATGGAGGAAAAAGTATCACCAAAGATTTATTTATATGAACTCAAAAATAATGCATCAATCCTTTTTAGATAACTCTGATCTTTTCTTATGAATAATAGTTTTCCCAGATTTCGCATTGGTAATGGCTATGATATTCATAGACTTGTTCAGGGAAGAGATCTAATTATTGGTGGAATTAAACTAAATCATCCAGACAATCTTGGCCTTGATGGGCATAGCGATGCTGATGTATTGATTCACTCTATGATGGATGCCTTATTAGGGGCCCTATCTTTAGGCGATATAGGACAATATTTCCCTCCATCAGATGAAAAATGGAGGAATGCAGATAGTCTAGAATTATTATCAAAAGTTGTGCGCCTTATAAACGATAAGGGTTGGGAAATAAATAATGTCGATAGTGTTTTAGTTGCTGAGAGACCAAAATTTAGTTCATATATTAATCAAATGAAATTGAACATTTCTCAGAAAATAAATTTGGACACAAGTTTGATAGGTATTAAAGCAACAACAAATGAGAGGTTAGGGGCAGAAGGTAGAGAAGAAGGGATTAGTTGCCATTCTGTTGTTCTTCTTGAAAATAAAAATGAAAGTTATAATCTTAAATAGCTACATGAGATATTTAATAGGTTTAGTTATTTTGATATCAATTACATTACCTTTGAGTCAGTATAGTAAAGTTCAGGCATTAATAATGGAAAATTCAAACACCGGTCAAGTTGTTGAAGAATTAAGATTGAGGGTTCCTCTTCGATATAAAGATGCTTGGCTTAGAGCAGAAAGTCGAATATGGGAACCTTGGCTCCAGAAACAAAAAGGATACTTAGGTCGAGAGCTCTTTTATGACAAAGAAAAAGAAGAGGCCTTGGTGTTAGTTAGTTGGGAAGATAAAAAGTTATGGAAGAGCATAGCTTTAGAAGAAGTGAATAGGATACAGACTATTTTTGAAACCACATTAAGTCAAAGTTTAAAGCTAACTACAAACCCTCTTCAATTAATATATGAGGGTGAATTAACGAGAGAAAATGAATACTGACATCGTATTTGATTTTGATAGAAAAAGACGTCTTGGCTTTTTTGAAGCTATCTGGGGAGAGAATAAGACATCAGAACAATTAATTAGAATAGCGGAAGAGGTCTCAGCAAAAAAAGAAGTTGTATTTATTACTAGAATTAATGAAGATAAAGCTCAAAAGCTTTTATCTCTTCATGAAAATGCAAATTATTTTAAAGACGCTAATTGCCTGGTTATTGGAAAAAATACTAATAAAATTGAGACAGATAAAAAAGTTGGAATTCTTTCAGGTGGAACAAGTGATTTAAGTGTCTCACTTGAAGCAAAAATTGCTTTAGATCTTTTTGGAATTGAAAGTAAGACTTTTATTGATATTGGAGTGGCAGGTATTCATAGGCTTTTTAATAAATTAGATCAAATAAATAAATATGATATTCTTATTGTTTTTGCAGGGATGGAAGGCGCATTGGCCACTGTCATAGGCGGACTCGTCTCAAAACCAATTATTGCTGTACCGGTATCTGTGGGATATGGGGTTAGTAAGGGGGGGGTTGCAGCTTTACATGGAATGTTGGCTAGCTGTTCGCCAGGGATAACAGTTATGAATATAGATAATGGGTATGGAGCTGCTATGGCTGCTTTGAGAATAATAAATTGTATTTAAAGAATTAATTATCTCTATTTTCAATTTCAAGTAAATTTTCTATCCATAAATTTAACTGTTTGGAAAGAATCCCTTGGTCTCTCATTTTTATAGCTTTCATTACTACCTGAGTGTTTACCCATTCAGGATATCGTTTTTGCATATTCAAAAAGTCTGTAAATTTAATGTGATATATCTATCTTGGTTATGCAATAAGGAAGTTACAAAATTAATCCTTTTTGTTAGATTTGGCACTTAACCTTGATAGTTCAGACGAGTTACCCTCATTTTCAACATTCTTCAATCTGGCTATAAGGTCTGATAAGTCTTTTTGAGCGAGCTCTCCATTACGTTCCCATTTCATTGATCTTGGGCCTTCTTGTTTTAGATCCTCTTTCATTAATTTAAATTTGGTAATAAAAATATAAAATGAAAAAACCAAAATTTGTTTAAATGTATCGATTATTAGGTTAAGAGATTATGAAGATATTTTATGAGTATGGATAATACCTTTGATAAATATTGCAAATTATATTTTAGCCACCACCCACTATGGATACAATTTCAATATTGTCACCTTCTTGGATACTTTGGTTTGCCAAGCTTTCGGAATTAACTATGGTTCTGTTTAATTCAACAACAACTGTATTTGGCTTATAGCCCAATAAGTCTAATGTGCCAGATAAACTAATACCTTTTTTAGAGACATCTAAGTGCTTTTCTACTCCATTTACTTTAATTTTCATTTGATAATGTTTTAATTATCATAATAGCTTTTTCTCTCGCATTAACAGATGAATTCAGTTCTGATATTATGGCTACTTTTTTAATATCCCTTTCTTTTAGTAATGATATATTTTGACTGGTAATGCCTCCAATAGCAAACCATGGTATGGAGATGTCTTTTGTAATTAATTTAATTTGTTCAATGCCTAAAGGTACTTTATCCTTTTTCGTAGAAGTCTTAAAAACTGGCCCCACACCAAGGTAATCTGATCCAGCTTTTAAGGCCTTATTTACATCTATTTCATTGTTTGCTGAAATTCCAATTATTTTAGAGGGACCTAAAAGTTTTTTAGCATAGTTGATTTTTAAGTCTTCTTGTCCTAAATGCACACCATCAGCGTCACTTGCAAGAGCTATATCTATTCTGTCATTCACAATGAATAGCGCATCATATTCTATACATAATTTTTTTAACTTAATCGCGATGTTAATGTTATCTATATCGCTACCATTTTTAAATCGATGTTGGATAAGTCTTACCCCAGATTCCAACATCATTTGAACTTGTTCAATTAAATTACTGTTATTTGAGGTTATAAAATACAAATTATTGTCCAATAGTTTTTTTATACGAGATAACTTACTATTCTGCTTAAGAAGATATATTTCCAATTGATAGGTTTCATATCTAATATTTGATGCTGATAAGGCCAATTCATTATGCCTATTTCTTGCAAACTCTTCTATAACTCTCAAAGCCTCCTGAACTCTTGCTGAATTAGAACCTATAATATCTTCAGTTTTTAACCTTTTTTGTTGTTCAGGGTGGGAAAAACCTATGCAAATATCTGGTTGGTAGTTACGGGCAAGTTTGTATTTTTTTAGATGATATTTAGCGAGAATATGTCTAAAATTTTTGATTTTCTTTACAAGATCTTCTCTCCTTAAACCAAACCTGGACCAATCTTCTAGTACCCTCAACCCTTCTCTTGCTCTGTCAAGATTGGCATCTATTATTTGATCTATTCTTTGGTCGTCTGATTGTGTCATCGAAAATAATTTTAATTCAAACTTTTCATGATTTGTTTGGCGGTATTTATATCTTTTTGAATCTGATTCGCTAGTGAGCTAGTATCAGAAAACTTGATTTGAGATCTAATTTTTCTAATAGGTTCTATATTTAATGTTAAATCATAAAGGTTAATTGCTTTATCAATCAAATGTATTTCGACAGCCGATGGAGATAATGGATCAATAGTAGGTTGGGTTCCTAAATTCATTACAGAGGGATATCGTAAATTAGTTTTATCTATCTTTGCCCACGCCGCATAAACTCCTTCACCAGGAAGAAACTTTCTACCATCAATTTGTAGATTAGCTGTGGGGCATTTCAACTTCTTACCTAGACCTTTGCCTTTGATGACTTTGCCAGAAAATGTATAAGCTCTTTGTAATAATTGGTTTGCAAGGTCTATCTGACTATTTTTTAGTAAATTTCTTACTCTGCTACTACTTATTCTTCCATTACTATCATTCAGTATTGGAATTATATTCAACTTTGTTTTAGTGTTCTTGATCAAAGAATTTATCGTATTGACATCTCCACTTCTTCTATATCCAAATTTAAAGTTAGCTCCAACAGAAATACTCTTAGCTTGTAATTGATCTAACAAGATATTAGTTACAAATTCGTGAGCACTCAACTTGGAAAAATTTTTGTTGAATGGTATCAAAACTAATTGCTTAATTCCAAGATTCTCCAGAAGAGGAAGTTTTTCTTCTGGTAGATCAAGTCTAAGTCTTGCCTCTTGATAAAGTATTTCTCTTGGGTGGGGCCAGAAACTAGCAATAGTTGGAGTATATTCTTGATCTTCAACAACATATTTTATTAACTTACGATGTCCTTCATGTAAGCCATCAAAACTTCCTATAGCTAATGACGTAGGACTTTGAACTTCAGAGGGGGATATTAAAGAGATCACAATAAACGTGCAATTTTGTTGTTTTGATGGCAAATTTGAATAGAGAATTATAAATCAAATGAATGCCTGACAAAATAGATTTTCAGTTGCTTTCATTTGGAATGCGACGGATCGGCTGGATACGTTTCTGGATCCAATCCATTCTAAGTGTGGTTGTGACAGCTGTTCTGCTCTTTTCAAATATTGTAAGTGATGATAGCGCAGGACAGTTAAGCCTGACACCAGGATTGTCATTAACAACACTTTCTTTGATTTTACTATTTTTTAGTTTATGGCAAGGATGGCTAATAGTTAGAACAGGAAGGGCAATAGGCAGTAACGCCAGACCCTCAAGAGGGCAAACTGGTAAATTAATAAAAAGAGGATTAATAATAGATTTGTTGGGAATCCTTTTTGCTCTGATAGGTTATCAAGCATTAATGGGGGCTTTATTTATTCAGGCTTCATCCCAGACTTCGGGTCAACTTTTTACAGATACATCAAATGTTCCCATAACTGGTCTGGAAATTTTGTCTGTTTTAAGTAATACCCAAGTAATAGCTGCTCATTTTATGGGACTTTGTTTTTCACTTTGGCTCCTAAGAAAGATTTATAAAGGTTGAATCTTGGGTAGTATTTGTAAATTGTCTCTCCAAAATAAATCAGGTTCTATTGGAGTTAAAGAAATATTTTGTTCTTGAATCTGAGAAACATCACTAGGCCAACTTTTTGGCCCATACCCTTTTGAATTTAAATCTAAAACTGCTTCCCCAGCTAACCAATAATATGTATCTCCTCGAGGGTCTTTCCTTTTGGAAAATTGATTTTTGTATTTTCTTATAGACAATCTTGTCCATGAAAAGGAATGTATATCATTTTTTCTGCATGGCGGAATATTTAAATTTAAAAGTAAAGATTTTGGCCATGAGCTCTGTAATGCTTGTTCTGCAATTTTTAGAGCGATCTCACTAGCAAATTCAAAATCTTTCCATTGGAAGCTTGCGAGGCTTACTGCCATTGAAGGTATGTTCTCAAGCGTGCCCTCCATGGCAGCAGCAACTGTTCCTGAACAAAAAATATCCGTACCCAGATTAGGCCCATGATTAACTCCTGACAAAATAAGATCAGGCTTTTTATCGAGTAATTCTGATAATGCTAATTTGACACAATCAGCAGGAGTGCCAGAACAACCCCATGCGGTGATACCATTCTCAAATAATTCATCTGCTTTCTCAATCCTTATTGGGGATTGTAATGTAAGCCCATGTCCTGTTGCGGATCGTTCTTGGTCCGGGCAAACGACAGTTACTTTATGACCTTGTGAAAGTGCTACTTTAGCTAGTGATCTAATACCATCAGCAAAAATACCATCGTCATTACTTATTAGAATATCTAATGATTCCATTAAAAAAAATCTTTTATTAATATGGGCTATCGTTAAGTAAGATTAACGTATACTAATTTTTACTATATCAGTGACCCAACTTGAATCTTTAAAAAAGATAGAAGAGGAATTAAATGATCTTTCAGAATTTGCTAATAGCGTTATTCAAGAAGCTGAAACTGAGAGAGATCTTGATGAAATAAGAATTTCACTTCTGGGAAAAAAAGGAAAACTATCTAATATCCTCAAAAATATGGGGAAATTATCTGGCGAGCAAAGACCATTAATTGGACAAAAAGCTAATATTTTGAAGAATCAATTGCAAGAATGCTTAAGCTTGAGAAAGTCAAGGATAATTGAAGATGCATTGAAATTTAAAATAGAAAATGAGAGGGTAGACGTTACGATTCCGCCTTTAGGTACTCCTCTTGGGAAAAAACATCCTCTTCTATCAACACAAGAAGAGATAATTGATATTTTTTGTGGTTTAGGTTATTCAGTAGAGAATGGACCAGAAATAGAGACGGATTTTTATAATTTTGAATCTTTAAACATACCCAAAGACCATCCAGCCAGAGATATGCAGGATACTTTTTATTTAAGCAATAATTTACTTTTACGAACTCATACATCCCCAGTTCAAGTTAGATATTTACAAGAAAATCCGCCACCAACAAGAATTATTGCTCCCGGGCGTGTTTACAGAAGAGATGCAGTTGACGCTACTCACTCGCCTGTCTTTAATCAAGTAGAAGTATTATGTATCGATGAGGGAATAAATTTTAGCCATTTAAGAGGAACAGTGCTTACTTTTTTGAAGACATTCTTTGGTGAGGTCCCCGTTAGGTTTAGGGCTAGTTACTTCCCCTTTACCGAACCATCTGCTGAGGTTGATGTTCAATGGAAGGGTAAATGGCTGGAAGTAATGGGATGCGGGATGGTCGATCCAATGGTTTTGGAAAAATTAGGAATTGACTCTGAAAAATGGACAGGTTTTGCTGCTGGTTTGGGAGTGGAGAGATTTTGTATGGTTAAGCATCAAATTGATGACATTAGAAGGTTTTATAATAATGACTTAAGATTTTTAGAACAATTTTAGAAATTTTATCTATTTTAAATTAGCCTTTCTAAGGCAAGGTAGTTTAGAGTATTAACAGTAATTTACTTCGATTGGTGCGTAAAGCAGGCCTAATCGTCAATGACGGAAAAGAACTAGCTGTTGAGACTGCTAACTCTGTTCAACTTAAATTGGAACAATCCAATTATGAAGTTGTCAGGGTTAGTAGTTCTGGAGGGATGGTGGGCTTCGCGAATCCTGACCAGCATGTTAGGCCGCTAGGGTATAACAATTGTGTCCCAGAGGGTTTTAATTCCCTTATGGAATTTGCCATAGTTCTTGGAGGAGATGGGACTGTTTTATCTGCAGCTAGACAAACAGCACCCGCAAAAATTCCAATTCTTACGATCAATACAGGTCATTTAGGTTTTTTAGCCGAAGCTTATTTATCAAATCTCGGTGAAGCGATAGATAAATTGATTAGAGGAGACTGGGAAATTGAAGAAAGAAAAAGTCTAATAATAAGTGTTATGAGGAATGATCAAAGAAGATGGGAATCTCTTTGTTTAAATGAAATGGCATTACACAGAGAGCCTTTGACTAGTATGTGTCATTTCGAAGTTTCGATTGGAAGACATGCTCCTGTAGATATCTCAGCTGATGGAGTTATTTTATCAACACCAACAGGTTCAACAGCTTATTCTCTAAGTGCAGGTGGTCCTGTTATTACACCTGACTGCCCAGTGGTACAGCTTACTCCAATAGCCCCACATTCATTGGCTTCAAGGGCCTTAGTATTTAATGATTCGGAACCGGTCACCGTATTCCCTGCGACTCCTGAAAGGTTAATTATGGTTGTAGATGGAAATGCTGGCTGTTACGTTTGGCCTGAAGACAGGGTTCTGATAAGGAAGAGTCAACATCCAGTAAAGTTTATTAGATTGGAAGATCATGAATTTTTTCAGGTTCTCAGAAATAAATTGGGATGGGGACTACCTCATGTTGCTAAGCCTGACAAATGATTTGAAACTATCTTTTTTCAGCGCTAATAATAAATACTGGATTACTTGGTTCAAATCTAGTACCCTCTGAGATTGTCAAACCTTTATAAGTTTGAATTAAATTTAAATTTACTTTAAAATTTAATTCCTCAAAAATTTTCTTTATTTCTTGTAGTGCTTCATATGAAATAATTGGCATCACAAAAATGCTTCCTCTTTGTAAGATTTTGGATAATTCCACAATCACAAGTATTTTTGTTTTTTTGTCACAACCACCAATAATTACCCTATTGGGTGTTTTGAGAGATTCTTGAAACCCTTCTTTGATTATCTTAGTTATATCTTCTTCTAAAATTTTTTCTGGTATTACATTTAAAATTTTTGCATTATCAGCAATTAATTTTTTGGTGCCTAATCTTTTATCAATAGAAAATAATTTAAGTTTTGGCCTTAATTTTAATGCTTCCAAACCTATTGTGCCGCTTCCTGCTCCAATATCCCAAATAACTCCATTTTCGGGTAATTTTAGATCTGCTAAGATTTGTACTCTGATCTCTCTTTTTGTAAGTAAGTTTGGCCTGTCTTGGAAGGTTTTATAGATGTTATCTGCCAATCCAAATAAAGGGGGCTCTAAATGTATTTCGGTAGATTTTTTTAGTAAAACAACTATATTAAGGGATGATACTATTTCTGGGAAATCATTTTTAAGATTAATTCTTGTTATCTTCTCCTCTGAAAAACCAAGCTCTTCGCATATAAAAAATTCATAAGATTCATCTAGGCTTAGTTCAATTAGATTTTTCTTAATTAGTTCTAATCCGTTATTTTTTAAGTCTGTCAAAATGGCGATATTTGACTTCTGAGACTTTAAAGCTTTTGTTAATTCTATCGCTTCTCTTCCATGTATACTTATGGTTTCTACGTCCTGCCAGGGTCTCTTTAATTTGCTGAAGGCTAATTGAACGCAGTTTTGAGAAGGATAGAAATTAAGTTCATCATTTGAAAAGTTTTCAACTAAAACTCTTCCTATCCCAAACCAAAGTGGATCTCCTCTTGAAACTACAATTAAATCTTGATTAGTTGCTTTGATCCAGCTAATTAAATTTTTATCACTCTTACTTAAAAAATATTGCTTGTCTTGAATTCCTTTCTTATCAAACCAAAGTTTAATTTTATCTGCGTACTGAATGGGAATAGCTATATTTTTTATTTTTATAAACATATTCTGCAGGCTTGAGGGCATTTCGCAAAATTCATAAGAATTTATCCCAATTACATTAATTTGTCTCTTCTCCCTTTCCATAATTCTTGGGTTAAATAAAAAAATTGTTAATTTGTAATGTAGTAGTAAATTATCCTATTATTAAGTAAGTAAATAATAAAGCTCTTTGTCAGATAGGAGAAAGCGATTACATGAATTACTAATAGCTCTTATTAGCAAAGAGCAAAATTTTGTTCTTATTGAAGATTCAACTGACTTGACTTACGGAACTTCTGATGAAGGAAATAAAAATTTTTCAAAAGTCATTGAAAAAAATCGTAAAATCATAAAGAAGTATCAATCTCTTATTAGGACAGCTGTTACACTTGATGCTCTCATGGATTCTGAAAATGAAGAAAATTACAAAATCAAAAAATAATACTTTTCTTAAATGTTTTTTAAGTGCTCTAATATTTCTGGGAATTTATTTTTTGCCCCATAAGGTAAATGCAGAGATTTCGAATACAGAAATAAATGGAGATAATTTATTGGCTAGCTCTGAATTCTTAAGAGATCTTGATTATGAAACGTGGCAATTAGTAGTTTATCAATCTCCTTTAAATAATGGTAATCTGGTTCTCAGAGTTATTGGTTATCCTGGTAGCCTGAGAATCGATCATCCCTTAAGTTTGAACATTGACTCTGGAAGGAAGAATTGGTTGCTTGAAGATATTACTGTTTCAAATAGTTATTTGTTAAATGATAATCGCCAAGCGGCTGTTGAATATGACTTGGATCCACTAATTACTAGTATTTCTCAAAATAGACCCCTAAGATTATCTCTGGCAGGTGTATTCTCTGAAATGCCAGTCCCCCCATATCTAGTAAAAGAATGGCGATCACTTAAATAGAATTTATGAATATTTATAGTAGAAACCATCTATTTTGGATGTTGAGAGCTATTAAATTAGCTTCTTTAGGAGCAGGTTTAACAAGCCCTAACCCTCTTGTTGGAGCTGTAATAATTAATAAAAAAGGAGAGCTAATAGCAGAAGGCTTTCACCAAAAGGCAGGAATGCCTCATGCTGAGGCGATGGCCTTTGAAAATTTAAAACAAGATCCTACCGGAGGAACTCTTTATGTGAATTTAGAACCTTGCTGTCATAAGGGAAAAACACCTCCTTGTGTACAAAAAATTATCTCATCAGGAATAACTAGTGTTTATGTTTCAATTAAAGATCCTGATCCAAGAGTCTCTGGGAAAGGTATCCAGATACTTGAAAAAGCAGGTATTGCAGTTTATCTAGGGTTATGCGAAGGTGAGGCTTTAGAACTAAATAAATCTTTTATTTATAGAAACTTGCATGGAAAAGCCTATGGTACTTTGAAATGGGCCATGAGCCTTGATGGAAGAATTGGGTTGCAAAATGGAAAAAGTAAATGGATTACAAATCAACTTTCAAGATCATTTGCACACTCTTATCGCGCGAATTTTGACGCAATAGTTATTGGAGGAAGTACTTTAAGAAATGATGATCCTCTGTTAACAACTAGATCACAAAAAACACCAGAACCCTTGAGGGTCGTATTTAGTAAAACTTTGAACTTACCAATGGAATGTAGGTTATGGAATTGTAAAAAAGCAAAAACAATTGTTGCTTATGACGGCTCATCAGCGAATGAAGCAAATTTATCAAATCTACCGAGCTTTATTGAAACTTTAAAATTACCATCTGATAATCCCAAGCATTTGACAGAAATGTTAGCTGGAATAGGTTGCAATAGTATTTTGTGGGAATGCGGTCCAAGATTAGCAACAGCCGCCTTAGAAACTAATTGTATTCAAGAAATAATTACTTTCATAGGATCAAAAATTCTAGGAGGTAAAGATTCTATGAGTCCATTTACCGATTTAAAATTTGAAAGAATGGAACAAGCTATAAACTTAACTAATAGGGGAAGATTAATTTTAGATAATGATATTATTATCAAAAACAAAATCCTCTAAGAAATAAAATTAATAATGTTTATTGAGTAAAATAACCGTTCGGTTCTTACCCAAAAGCTTCTTTACTATCCGTAATTGAATTCGTTAGATTATACTGTAAGAAAATCACACGAATTATGCCAATAAGACAAGACGATAACCAACCGAATAGAAGATTTGGAATAATAAATATAATTCTGATTGGTGTCGGTGCCTTCCTACTTTTCAGTAGCTTATTTCCTAACCAGAATATGCAAATACCACGAGTCCCATACTCGCTATTTATAGATCAAGTAAATGACGGAGAAGTAAAAAGGGCCTATATAACTCAGG
>CAJWWR010000033.1 GCA_913048245.1 uncultured Prochlorococcus sp.
CAACTTCAATACCATTTTGCTCTAGTTTTTTTGTCACTTCCCTTAAAGTATGTTGCGCTTGAGCTACTGCGAGACCATAACCAGGAACAATTATTACCTTGTTAGCTGCCTCTAAAGTCAATGCACATTCTTCAACACTACAAGAAGTTATATTTGTGTATTCTCCTGATCCAGAAGAGGCTGTAGTTTGTGCAGAGAGTGACCCCCCAAAAAGTACGGAGACCAAAGATCTATTCATACCCTTGCACATTACTTGAGTAAGTATTAGACCTGCGGCTCCAACCATTGCACCTGCTACTATAAGAAGCTGACTATCAACAACAAACCCTGCGGCGGCGGCGGCTATCCCTGAATAGCTATTAAGTAAAGATATAACAACTGGCATGTCAGCCCCACCAATAGGAAGAGTAACTCCAATTCCTAATAAAGAAGAAACTGCAACTAAAAGCCAAATAGAACTTGTATTGCCCTTTATCAGATCAAAAAAGGCTATCAAAGAAGCAACTGCAAAAACAATATTTACAAAATGTCTAAATTTGCTCTGAGTCCATCCTGGTGTTGACAACCACCCCTGTAACTTTGCCATTGCCACAATCGAACCAGTAAAAGTTATAGCGCCCACAAATATCGAAACCGATATAGATACTTCGTTAATCAGTGACTTGAAAAAATCACCATTTTCTAGACTATTAGATATGGGGAAAATAGCTACTCCTAGAGCGACTAAAAGTGATGACATTCCCCCACAACCGTTAAACAATGCAACTGTTTCAGGCATAGAGGTCATAGGAACTTTCTTTGCTAGGACTGCTCCGAGCAAACTACCTATTATTGAGCCAATTATTATCCAAGTCCAAGACTGAATAGTAACTCCTGATGTGCCTAAATAATATGAAAGTAATCCTATTACCGATAGCAACATCGCAAATGCAGCTAATCTATTTGCATCCCTTGCTGATTTTACTTTTGACAATCCTTTTATTCCTAAAGCCAGTAAAAGTACTGCCAGAAGGTCAATAACGAATTTGATGATTACAGGTAAATTCATACTAAAAATTACTTCTTATTTGATGGTTTGCGGCTAAACATTGCAAGCATTCGATCAGTCACAAAGAAACCTCCCACAACATTGAAAAGAGCAAATCCGAGAGAAACTGAACCAATAATTAAAAGTGGCACATTATCTCCTGCTTTAACTATTAGAGTCAATGCAGCTAGCATTGTTATCCCTGAAATTGCATTTGCTCCACTCATGAGAGGAGTATGAAGTGTTGGAGGTACTTTTCCAATCAATTCAAGACCTAGTAAACTTCCAAGTAAAAGTACCCATAAAAGACTTATAAAAGACATAATTTTAAAACCTCAATTTTCAAAAACTTTATTTTGAAGAACAACTCCTTCATCGCTTAATAAACATCCAGAAATGAGTTCATCCTCTTTATCTAATTTAATTACACCATCTTTTATAAATGGTGTAATCAAAGATGTTAAATTCTTAGCATAAAGTGAACTCGCATCATAAGGAACTGATGAGGGTAATTCACCAGCTCCTATAAGCTTTACCCCATCTTTGATTATAGTTTCATTTGATTTTGTTCCTTCGCAATTACCTCCTTGTGAAACTGCCAAATCAATCACTACCGACCCAGGTCTCATTTTTTCAAGCATTGGAGAGTCTATTAAAACAGGTGCCTTTTTACCTAAAACTTGCGCAGTACAGATAGCAACATCAGCTTCAGATAAATATTTAGTTAAAGTAGCCTTCTGCTTTGAGAGGAATTCAGGAGTTACAGCTTTTGCATAACCTCCTGCTTCGCCAGGTTTTTCGTCAACTTCAGGAAGTTCGATAAATCTTGCTCCAAGTGACTCAACTTGTTCTTTAACAGCAGGTCTTATATCGGATACAAAAACTATTGCACCAAGCCTTTTTGCTGTGGCAACTGCTTGCAAACCTGCAACTCCTCCACCTAGAACAACGACCTTAGCAGGCTGAACAGTACCTGCTGCAGTCATTAGCATCGGAAAATATCTATCTAATTCAGTAGCGGCCAATAGAACTGCTTTATATCCAGCAATATTAGCTTGGGAGGAAAGCACATCAGATGATTGAGCTCTACTAATCCTAGGAAGTAACTCTAACGATAAGGCTGAAATTTTATTACTATTGATAATCTTTCGTAAATCATTATTTCCATACGGATTTAATAGACCTAATAGAATGGCTCCCTTATTTAATTTCATTAGATTTTCTTCAGATGGGGAATGTACACAAAAAACGATATTTGCTTCCCCCCAAATAATGCTATTGTTCAAACCAACTATTTTCCCTCCAGATTCCTCATATGATAAGTCACTGAATCCTGATAAATTTCCGGCTGAAGTTTCTATATAAACCTCACATCCGAGACTTTTTAATTTCTTTACTGCTTCCGGAGTTGCTGAAACTCTTCTCTCTCCAAGGGATGTTTCAAGAGGAATAAGAACTTTTGTCAATTGTTATTTAATTCTATTCTTATTAAGGATATATTGATTTACGCGAAAAGTCTTAGAAATTTATTAAAGATATATTTTCTTTTTTTAAAAAATTAGCTATTAAGAAAATAATTAGAAAAATTTAAAAAATGAGTATCAAAGCAATTGAATGTCCTGATGGAGTTTGTCATAGTCATCATGGTGGTCATGCAGTACCAAGACAAACTATGCAAAAGAATCTTCAAAATCATGGAAGAGAGTGGTGCGAAAAGCTAGCCGAAAGAATTTATGAAATGTCAGTGGATACATATTCACAAACTGTTATGCCTAGCCTTCATTCATCTGGCTGGCAAAGAAGACATCTTGATTGGGAATTCAAATTAGCCGAGAATGAATCAGAGCCAGATGAAGCGCTAGTAGAAGGCATTATTAATGCTACTGAAAGCTTCTTAAGAAGTAGTGAAGTCCACCGATTATTTATCCAAGAATTAGTTCAGGGGACATTTGAAGAAGCTAATGACAAAAAGATCATTTCAAAAGCCATTAAAACAATCATCGAAGAAGAAATAATAAAAGATCTAAAATCAAAGAAGGAAATATTACTAGAGAAAATCGCTAACAAATTAAATACTGAAGAAAAAATAGGAAAGGAACTTGCCTTTCACTCAGCCAAAGAGGGCTTTGATGAGGTAGAAAGACTACTAGTAAATCATACTGAAGCTGTTTAAATCTAATTTCTAATATTTCTAATATTTCTATTGATTTCTATTTTTTAGGGCTGATTTTTATCTGAAATATTAAATAAAACAAAAGTTTTTGTTATTTAGTACAAATTTGTACCTTACATAACACTTAATAAACCGCTAAATATGCTTTTCTAGTATGAATAAGTCAAAAGATTAATGAACAATTTCTCTCAAAGAAGAATTGACGTGGCTACTTGTTGGGCAACTAATAGAATTGCTGTTTTAGATTCTTTAGAAAACTATGAAGAAAGTTTTGCTATCTTAGAAGAATTTAAAGAATGGATTACTAATATCGGGAATAGCAAAGATGAACTTTCTCATTATGTTATGAAGTTCCCAAGTGACATTAACAAATATATAAATAAATCAATAAAAGATTTAGATTAATTATCAAAAAATATCTATATTTTACCTTTAAAATATAATTAAATATCTAGAATATTAAAACCTTAAATTTTACAAAGGTGAAAAACTCTTTAGAAACCGAAAATATAGTAATTATTGGATCTGGCCCTGCAGGTTACACAGCCGCAATATATGCAGCTAGAGCAAATTTACAGCCGGTTTTGATTACAGGTTTTAGCTCAGGAGGGATCCCAGGAGGGCAATTAATGACTACCACAGATGTGGAAAATTTCCCGGGGTTTCCAGATGGTATCCTTGGCCCTGAACTTATGGATTTAATGAAGTGTCAGGCATTAAGATGGGGCACAAAATTAGTTGAAGATGATGTATTTTCTATTGATACATCTGCAAGACCATTTAGTCTCAAAACAAGCGAACAAACAATAAAAACTAATTCAATAATTATAGCTACAGGTGCAAGCGCAAATAGATTAGGGATAATAGATGAAGAAAAGTTTTGGAGCAGAGGAATAAGTGCTTGCGCAATCTGCGATGGGGCAACCCCTCAATTCAGAAATGCTGAATTAGCAGTTGTAGGTGGTGGAGATTCTGCATGTGAAGAGGCCGTCTACTTAACCAAATATGGAAGCAAAGTTCATTTGATAGTCAGGTCAGAAAAGTTAAGGGCAAGTGCCACAATGATTGATAGAGTAAAAAATAACTCCAAAATCAAAATACATTGGAAGACTGTTGTTAAGAAGGCAAAAGGGGAAGATTGGCTCCAAAAGATAGAATTACTCCACTCAGAGGATAAAATAACTGATATTGATATAAAAGGTTTATTTTATGCTATTGGTCATACACCAAATACTAAGTTTTTAGCGAACCAAATTGCTCTTGATAAAAGGGGTTACATTAAATGCAATCCTGGGAGACCTGAAACCTCTATTGAAGGAATATATGCAGCAGGAGATGTAGCGGATGCTGAATGGAGGCAAGGAGTAACTGCAGCAGGTAGCGGTTGTATGGCTGCATTAGCATCTGAAAGATGGTTAAGTGAAAATCAACTTTCAAAACCCATCACCAGAGATGAAAAAGAACCAGAAAAATTAAACAAAAAAACTACTCTAAAAAATGAAGACGCTAACGAAGAAACTTTTGACGTAAAGTCAGAATGGCAACATGGGAGTTATGCATTAAGAAAGTTATATCATGAGAGTAAAAAACTAATTTTAGTTATTTATAGTTCTCCCACTTGTGGTCCATGCCATGTCTTAAAACCACAATTAAAAAGAATTGTGAAAGAATTCAATGGAGAAGTACTTGGGATAGAAATTGATATTGATAAAGATCAAGAGGTAGCAAAGCAAGCTGGAATAAATGGCACTCCAACAGTGCAACTTTTTAAAGATAAATTATTAAAGAAAGAATGGAAAGGTGTTAAGCAAAGAAGCGAATTTACTAGTGTTATAGAAAGTCTAATTTAGAAAAAATTTACTTTCTTTTAGATGTATTATTTTTATTAGAGGAGGAGGATCTTGGACCTCCACCACCAGCATTTCGCTCTCTATAAGTAATCCTTCCACGAGTTAAATCATAAGGGCTGATTTCTACCAATACCTTATCCCCTGCCAAAAGTTTTATTCTAAATTTTGTTAATTTCCCTGCGGCTCTACATAAGCATTGATGACCTTCTGGTTGCTCAAGTGTTACTAAATAAAAACCGTTTCCCTGTTCCTTTTCAATTACACCTGAAGTTTCAATCATTCATATTATAGATAAGTTATTTACATTTTATCAGACAAATTAAAAACAGAAATAAAATCTTTATCACAAAATTTTTAAAGAAATAATTGAAATACAAGATTATTCAACAAATGATCTAATTTCTTCAATTATTTGAAGCTGTCCATAGTAAAAGTTTGCTTTAGCGATTTTATCTTTACTATCCAATTGATCAAAGTAAATTAAGCCTAATGTTTGCCATAAAGTTGATTCGCAAACTTTATTAATTTCTAATTTTGCTTCCTCGGCAATTATATTTAGCTTTCTGATTGCATTTTTAGACCTGGAAATAGACATAAAAAAAGAATGTATAGTACAAGTATACTATATTCCCAGCCTTTCGCAATGTTAAAAAGGAAGTCTCTTTTTTTCCTCAACATTTAAATCCGCTTCCATTTCCTTAAGACGTTTTATGATTTGATCATAATACTCTTTAATGTAGCTGTCTAAAGTAGTCACATCACTTTCATCTAGACCTAGTAGATCATATGTTATTTTCATTTCATCACTTAGTTCTTTACCGCTACTGGTTACCTCTGCAAAAGCTAGCCTTTCTGAAACATTTAATGAATCTTGAAAGAAAGAAACAACGGCTTGAGTAGCTTTGATTATGAATGGAGAGACCCTAAATATTTTTGCCTTTTTATTACTATATTTTTCACATAAAGTAATAATATCATTAGCATCCCAGGCCTTAGGTCCAACTAATGGAAGCGTTTTTTTGTAGGTAGCCTTATTATCAATCGAGGAAAGTATAATTTTTGCCATATCTTGTGTATTCATATATGCAATTTTAGTGGGTGTGCCACTCATCCAAACAGCTTGGCTATCAAGTATTGGAATTGCAAATTGACCAATAACACCCTGCATAAATGCAGCACATTTAAAAATCGTGTAGTCCAAATTAGATTTCTCTAAAAGCTTTTCTGTGCAATATTTGATGTCCATTAAAGGTACATTTCTAAATTCTTCAGTCAAGATTAATGATAAAAAAATTACTCGGTTTATATTTTTAGACTCGCATTCATTAAAAAGATTTAATTTCCCTTCCCAGTCAGTTTCATATATACTTTTTCGATCATCAGGTCTGCTGGTAGCAGCATCTACAACTGCTTCAATATCCTGCAGTGCATATCCAATATCTCCTTTACTTAAAAGATTACCTTTGGTTAATTCGCAACCCCATTCTTGTAAAAAAGAGGCCTTCCTAGGATTTCTAACAATACATCTAACTTTGTGACCATCCTCAACGGCCTGTTTAGCTATTTGTCTTCCTAGAGTTCCTGTTGCACCCACTATTAAAATCTTCATACTTTATGTACTAGTTATACTGACTGAATTTAACTCAATTACAAACATTATCGCGAGTATCAATCACCCTGAAACTTCAGCAATAAAGCTCCGCCAATTAATCCTATGGGAATCAGAATCCAAAAAACTGCAGCAATACTAAAAATCTCACTTGCCATTAGAAATGAAAATTACAAATAATAATTGTAATTATTACATTTTTTTTGTTAAAAAATAATTAATGTAATAACTTTAAAATTTAATTTATATGAAATGTATATCAACAGAGGAATATTACCTGAATTCTAATAATTGGATATGGAGGGGATTCAGAGTTTCATGGCATGTAAAAGGTATTGAAAATAAATATCCAATATTACTTTTACATGGCTTCGGTGCTTGTGGAGCACATTGGAGAAATAATATTAACTATTTTGAAAATAAAGGATACGCAGTTTATTCAATTGACTTAATTGGATTTGGAAAGTCAGCTCAACCAGGAACCAAAGAAATATCACGATTGGATAATGGTGTATGGTGCGATCAAGTTATAGATTTTATTAAAGAAATAATTAGACCAAATAGCTCTGAAAAGATTATTTTGATAGGAAATTCCTTAGGTAGCTTAGTCGCATTAACTTGTGCTGTAACTATACCAAGTGAAATCCTTGGAATGATTGCATCCCCGCTACCAGATAGAGTAATGGCTAAATACTCAAACCAGAATGGTAAATCAAGTTTCCACTCCATCAGAGTTCTAATAACTAAAATAATTTTTTCTTTAATACCAATAAACCTCATATTATATTTAGTCAAGAAAGCAGGTTTAATAGAATTAGGATTAAAATCAGCTTATTACAAAAAAAATAAAATTGATAATCAGTTAATAAAAATGATAAAAGATCCCGTAAGAAGGAAGAGTTCTGGGAAAGCCCTCAGGGCAATGAGCTTAGGCATGGCTCTGAGAAATGAAAAATTAAAATCTACTTATCTGCTTAATATACTGGATAAACAAAATAGGATTCCCTTTTTATTAATATGGGGAGATAAAGATAGGTTTATTCCTTTATTTTTAGGAAAAATGATTGCAAATTTATATTCATGGGTAGAATTAAAAATAATAACCGATTCAGGCCATTGCGTTCATGATGAAGACCATATTAGATTCAATAAGACTTCATATGATTGGATCAAAAATTTAAGAGGTATAAAATAATGAAGCATACACTTTCAGTTTTAGTTCAAGATGAATCAGGAGCCCTTAGCAGGATTTCTGGCTTATTTGCTAGGAGGGGCTTTAATATTGATAGCCTGGCTGTAGGGCCCACAGAATCTAAAGGGATTTCAAGATTAACAATGGTGGTAGAAGGAGATGATGAGACTCTTCAACAAATGACAAAACAATTGAACAAACTTTTTAATGTCTTAGGAGTTGTCGATCTAACTAATCTGGCGGCTGTGGAGAGAGAATTGATGTTATTAAAAGTATCTAGTAAAGATGAAAACAGAGGTAAAATACTAGATCTTGTCCAAGTTTTTAGAGCAAAAGTTGTTGATGTGTCTGATAATGCTTTAACTCTTGAGGTGGTTGGAGATCCAGGAAAACTTGTAGCCTTAGAAAAATTACTTGCACCATATGGGATTCTAGAGATAGCAAGAACTGGGAAAGTGGCACTCAAGCGTTCATCAGGAGTTAATACCGAAATGTTAAAGATAAATAAATATAGATTAGAAATTTAAAAAACTTTGATATCAATAATTTCGTCATTTTTTTCTAATTCTTGTAAGATCTCTAAACCATTTATCACTTTTCCAAAAATTGAATATCTCCCATCTAACTCTGGCATTTTATTTGTAACTAAAAAAAATTCAGTAGATGAAGAAGATGTTTTATCATAATTAACCATTGCGATTGTACCTGGTTCGAATCTTTTTATTAGTCTTGATAACTGGATTGGATCAACAATTGATAAGCCATATATCGGTAACGAATTTCCTGTCAATGAGATTTCCAAAGGAATTAAATTTGTAACTAGAGAATCAACTAGATCTAAATTTGTTAAATATCTATTATTTTCAATTCCAGAATAAATAATTTTATTATCTTCAAAGTCTAGTATCTTATAAAACTTTTTGCCAATATAAATTTCTTTTTTGATATTTCTCAGAAAATTAGATACTGTTAATGGATTTGTTTCATAGTAAAGATCTACAACAAAACTGCCTTTTGATGTGTAAAAAGTCACTTGATCATATTCTTTCGAACATTCAAGAGATAACTTTCTACAGTAATAATATGAATCCTTTGAAGATTCTTTTACACAAGAAGTAATTATCAATGCCGTAAACAAAAAAACGGTTAGTTTAATAAATCTATTTCTAGAAAAAAAAATTATTTTAACCCCTCCAAATTAACATTCAAAAATTTAGCTAATCTTGCCCCATCTTCTTCCACTTGTAATAAAGGTTTTAAATCTCCAGCTCCACTTAAAGGTAGGATCTTTTTTTTACCTTTTAAAACAAGTGCTATTCGGCGCCTAGGATTAAAACCTTCACTTATATCCAATTTGACCGATTTAATTTCATCGAAATTCAACTTAACCTCAAGATCCTTAAATATTCCTTTCCTTTTTATTACAACAATTTTAGATTCTTTGTTGAATTTGTTGTAACCGGATCCGAAGTTTATATACACCAGATACCATAGGTAAATATTTAATAGGTTTGCTACTACTCCATAGGCACCCATAATTAAACCTTGAGGCACAAAAATTAAAGACGATGGATTACCTAGTGGCAAGAGATCATTTCCTGTATAACTAGATAAAGAAGCAAGAACAAACCCAACTCCCCCTATTGTCAACATTACACCTATTAGGTAATTGGATAATTTTCTAGATCCATTTATTTGTTGTTGTATTTCTGAAGAAGAATCGTAATTAGAATCCATAATTTATTTAAGAGGCAGAATTTAACTAATTTAACAAACTAGGAGAGTATTCTTACTCAATTTGAGGTAAAAAAGTTAGGAAAGCTTTACAAGGCATTTCATATATAGACAATTTCCCCCACTTTACCCTCAATCTTTGTTAAAGTCTCAGCGTATCCCGAAGCTAAAAACGTTTTCTCATGACGATCGCCGTTGGAAGCGCACCACAAAGAGGATGGTTTGACATTCTTGATGATTGGTTAAAGCGTGACCGGTTTGTATTTATTGGTTGGTCTGGATTACTCCTTCTACCTTGTGCTTATTTAGCAATCGGTGGTTGGTTTGTCGGAACAACTTTTGTAACCTCTTGGTACACACATGGTGTAGCAAGTTCTTATTTAGAAGGTTGCAACTTTTTAACAGCAGCTGTTAGTACCCCTGGAGATGCCATGGGACACAGTCTTCTGTTTTTGTGGGGTCCAGAGGCCCAAGGAAGTTTTGTAAGATGGCTTCAACTTGGTGGACTTTGGAATTTTGTTGCCCTACATGGAGTATTTGGCCTAATAGGTTTTATGCTTCGTCAATTTGAAATTGCTGGTCTTGTAGGCATTAGACCTTACAACGCTTTAGCTTTTTCAGCTGTAATTGCAGTATTTACAAGTATTTTCTTAATTTATCCTCTCGGTCAGCATAGCTGGTTTTTTGCTCCTTCATTCGGAGTAGCAGCTATTTTCCGCTACATACTTTTCATTCAAGGTTTTCACAACATTACCCTGAATCCTTTTCACATGATGGGTGTTGCTGGAATTCTCGGTGGAGCACTTCTTTGTGCAATTCATGGAGCTACCGTTCAGAATACTTTATATGAAGATACAAGTATTTATACAGATGGTAAGGTTCAAAGTACTACATTTAGAGCTTTCGATCCTACTCAAGAGGAAGAAACTTATTCAATGATTACTGCAAATAGATTTTGGA
>CAJWWR010000034.1 GCA_913048245.1 uncultured Prochlorococcus sp.
AGTCGTATCTCTCGTCCGTCAAACGTGATCGACTTATTTTGTCCTTCCACTTTTTTGATTTATGTATTCTATACAAGCTTTATTCTTACATTTAATAGGCACATATTGAGGAAATTTTTCTAATAACATTTAAAAAACTTTTTAAAATTTGATATTTTTTTGTGAAATTACCTGCAATTACTACTCTTATAAATTTAGGGCAATTGAAATATAAACTACCAACTTGATTTTACAACTCCTGGTAATTCCCCATTATGGGCCCTTTGTCTTAGTTGATTTCTGCAAAGACCAAAGTCTCTGTATACTCCTCTTGGTTTTCCAGTCGCCCAGCATCTATTCCTTATCCTATTAGGCGCTGAATTTCTTGGTAAAGATTGTATTTTTCTATGAATTGCTAACCTTTCCATTGGATCTTTTGCAGAATTAAATTCATTCAATAATGATTTTCTTTTCTCAGCATACTTTTTAACTAATTTTTTTCGCTTTACTTCCCGAGCGATCATTGATTTTTTTGCCATCAAAAAAAATATAAATATCTACCATAATAACAGGTTGGATGTCATGATCAAAGAAAAATTTATTGATTAAATAACTTTTGAATTACTATCAGTTGGCTTGTATCACGAATAATAAGTACAACACTTAGGCCAACTAGCAGTAGAAAACTAGATTGTGTAATCGCGATTTGAATTTTCTCGGGGATTGGCTTACCCCTTAATCCCTCTATTAATGTAAAAACGAGTTGTCCTCCATCCAATAAGGGTAAGGGAAGAGAATTTAATACTGCTAAATTTATAGATATCAATGCAGCAAATAAGAGAATTCCAGTTCCTCCTTGCTCTGATAATTGTGCTCCAATCTCAACAATCTTAACTGGACCACTTAATTGTTGGGCAGTAGATGAAAAGTTAGTAATTAAACCTTTATAACCGTCTATCGTTTTAGTTAATAAAGAAAAGAATTCTTTATTAACAAAATTGAATAGTTCCAAACTGTTTTTTGTCTTGAAAGTTTCTTTTTTGATATTTGGTTGTAATTGGGCTCCTATAGTCCCTTTACCTTTAACGTTAAGAGGTGTTATGTATAAATCTTTAAAAATATCGTTCCTTAGAATAGTCACTTGAATTTCTTCGGTTGTATTTTTTTGTATTTCTTTTACGAGAGAAGAGACTGCTTCGTCACCAGATCCCAGTTCTTCTCCTTTTATTTTTAAAATTTTATCGCCTGCTTGTAACCCAGATTGAAAAGCCGGTTTTTCTGGTTGTACCGCTAGTACTAAAATACCTGGGTCAGGTTCAGAAGGGATGCCGACTGTAGATACATTAAAAATTAAAATTATGTAAGCAAGAAATAGATTAGCTACAACACCAGCAGAAATAACAATTATTCTCTGATAAATAGGCCTATTTCTTAATAAATCTGGATTACTTTTATTTATTTTATTACTATCTTCATCCGGGAAAGATACAAAACCTCCTAGTGGAAAAGCTCGTAAAGAATAAGTGATATTTTTATATTGTTTTTTTAAAATTGATGGCCCAAATCCTATAGAAAATCCATCAACTAAAATCCCTTGGAAAATAGCGGCTAGGAAGTGACCTAATTCATGAAAGAAAATTAGTAAGCCTAAGACTGTAATTGAAGTTAATACATTCATTATCTAATTTTACTTTGAATTTATAAAAGATGAACCAAAATATGGAATAAGAGCTTCAGGTATTTTTAAACTTCCATCTTTCATCTGATAATTTTCAAGAATTGCTGCCATAGTTCTACCTATTGCTAGACCACTGCCATTTAATGTATGCACATATAAATTTTTATTATTTATTTTTGTTCTTATGGATGATCGCCGAGCTTGAAAATCACAACAATTACTGCAACTAGATATTTCTCTATAGGAATTACTACTGGGTAACCAGACTTCAAGATCATATGTCCTAGTTGAAGAGAATCCTAAATCTCCCGTACAAATATCTACAACCCTGTAAGGAAGATTAAGTTTTTGTAAAATTTCTTCTGCATCTCTGGTAATTGTTTTATGCGCATTATCTGACTGACTAGGGTCAGAATACCAATAAAGTTCTACTTTATTGAATTGATGTAGTCTTATCAAACCCTTAGTATCACGTCCATAACTTCCAGCTTCTCTTCTAAAACATGGACTGTAGGCAACATATTTGATTGGTAACAAACTGAAGTCAATAATTTCATTTTTGTGAAATGCTGTCAGCGGGACTTCTGCAGTAGGTGATAACCAGAGATCATCATCTGAGCATCTAAAGCTTTCGTTAGAAAACTTTGGTAATTGTCCAGAACCTTGCAGACTCTCAGTGTTAATTAGCGCGGGGGGCATTATTTCTAAATAACCTTTTTCAACATGTGTATCAAGCATGAAATTAATTAAGGCTCTTTCCAGTCTTGCACCACTGCCAGTTAAAGTGACGAATCTGCTTTTTGATATCAAGGCTGACTTCTTAGTGTCGAATAAATTTAGACTCTCACCAATTTCCAGATGAGTTTTAGGGTTATCTATGGGAATAATATTGCCCCATTTCTTGATCTCGTTATTTTGACTTTCATCATTTCCTATTGGTGTTTTTCCACCGGGGAAATTTGGTAATTTAAGGATTTCTAGCTTGATTTCACTATTTAGTTTTCTGCTTTTATCTTCTAAATCTATGATGCGAGATTTAAGTTGATTACCCTTATTTTTTAATTCTTCAAAGTTACTCATGGAAGAATTATCAGGGTTTTTAAAGTGTTTACCTATTGTTTTACTGATTTTTTTGCTTTCAGATTGAAGCTCTGACAACTCCATATCAATTTCTTTAAGCTGTAGAGTCATTTTATTTAGAGCAGACAAGTCAATAGATTTACCCCTAAGAGATAATCTCTTTTCCACAAATTTTGGATCTTCTCTTATTAATTTTTGATCTAGCACAAACTTTTTTTTTATATCCTAATAAAATAAACGATAGAAGTGTTTAATAAGATTGCATTCCCTGAAAAATTAAAGAAATTAATGTTTATATAAATTTTTTATATAAATTATGACGCAAAGCGAGCCCTCCCTGTTGAAGCCCATTCCTTAAGTTCCTCAATTTGTTCTTTGGCTGTTCTGGAAAGTGGTACAAGCTCTGAAACTGCCTTGATTAAATCTCTCTCAGATATTTCTCTTCTTTCAGAGAATGCAAAATGCATTGCTTCAATAACAGCTTGTTCCAACTCGGCCCCAGAATAATCATGTGTCCTATCGACAACTGTTTCGAGTGGGAAGTTGTAATTTGGCCTTCTTTTTTTAATGTGCAGATTTAGAATTTTCGACCTTTCGCTTGCATTTGGTAAATCCAAAAAGAAAATCTCATCAAATCGACCTTTTCTTAATAATTCTGGAGGTAATTTATCGATAGCATTAGCTGTAGCTATTACAAATACTGCTGATTCTTTTTCAGCCATCCAAGTTAACAGACTTGCAAGAACTCTTTGACTTGTACCTCCATCACTTCTTGCATCTCCTCCGAATCCTTTATCAATCTCATCTATCCAAAGTATGCATGGAGACATTGCTTCGACCTTAGTTATTGTTTCTCTTGTTCGAGCCTCGCTTGATCCTACTAGGCTAGAAAATAATCTACCTACGTCAAGCCTTAATAGAGGCATTGACCATGATTTGGCAATTGACTTAGCAGTTAGAGATTTACCTGTTCCTTGTGGACCTACTAATAAAACACCCTTAGGTAAAGGCAACCCATATTCTCTGGCTTCGTGCGAAAAGGCTTGATAACGTTGATTGAGCCATTTTTTTAGTATTGTTAATCCACCAATATCATCATGATTTGATTGGCTTTCAAAAAATTCTAAAATTTCGCTTCTGGCAATAACTTGCTTTTTTTCCTTAAGTATTTCTTTAATATCAGATTCACTTATTTTCCCTCTTAAGGTAAGAGCTTTTGCGGCAACTTGCCTTACTCGCGATTCACTCAAGCCACTTGCTGCTGTGGCAAGAGTTATTAAATCATTGCTTTGAAGATCTGAATTTGTTTTGTCAGCAATTTTTTTGAATAAATTAATTAGTTCTTCTTGATCAGGTAATGGAAGATCAATAATTGTCATTAAATTATCAAATTCTCCTGAAGAAGGATATATGTGTGAGTTGAAAATTACATTATGAGTAGTTTCTTTAAGGCTAAAAGATAATTCCTTTAAAGTCCTTGCTACGGATGGGTCTTCATAGTATTTGTGAAAGTCTTTTAGAAGTAAAAGTGTTGAGTTGTCTGAGCTCTGTTCTTTTATCCAATTTAGAATTCCTAAGGGATTATTTTTAAAATTGTTTTCTTGATTTAAAACACCTCTAATCCCATTGACACAGTCCCATGAAACCAATCGATTCTTATTTAGTCTTTCGCATGTTTTTCTTAAGACATTTACTAGCCTCTCTTCTTCAGTGCTTTTAATCCAAATTAATGGAGTTCTTGATCTTATTAGTAAATCTAAATTTTGATACCAAGATTGCATTTTATTTGATTAAAAATCGGAAAAGATTTAAAAAAAGATTATTATTTCTTATTATTAGGCTCAAAAGGTAGTCTTTTTTCACTTATTTGAGGTGAGGTAGTGATCCCGTCAGTTGATTTGTTAAGTTGCTCATTAAGAATCTTTTGTAAGTTATCTGGTAGTGCTTCTTTGTTTAATAGAAAGGTTTGTAAAGCTTGAAATATGTTAGCCACAACCATATATAACAAAACTCCTGCAGGTAAAGGGAAGAATAAAAACATACCCGTAATCATAACTGGAGTGATCTTATTCGCTGTAGACTGCTGAGGATTAGCAGGCATTCCTTGGCCTGAGAGAACTTGAGACAAAAGTAGGGTGAGCCCAAAAGCTCCCACTAATGCTGCTATGTCCCAATTAATTGCCCCGTCTACATAAAAACCTACTTGACCTAGAGCTTTGATGAAAAGAAATCCACTTTTAGCCGCTAATCCTGGAATTTTAGCCTCAATAGTTGCATCTCCAGGTTTAAGAGCAGTTACAGTTCCATCATTGGAGACTTTGACGTTTTCATCACCTTTTGAAACAGTCCAACTAGGAAGGAAGTTATCTCCATTATCAAAACCAGATAAAATATCATTATAGTTATTACCATTGGTCGATTGAAGATTTATTTTGACAGTATCTTTATCACCAATTTTTATGCCGTTGGGTAATGAAGCTACAATTGGAAAATGAGCTTTTGAATTAATAAATATAGAATGTCTTGGAGAGACAAAAGGTTTTGGATCAATTGTGGCGATTTGATCTTGAGGTAAAATTTTAAGATTAATGTTATAAGGAACATCAGCGAATGGTGATCCTCTTAACGTTGCAAAAAGAGCAAATAATACTGGCATTTGAACTATCAACGGTAAACAGCCAGCCAGAGGACTGCCGAATTCGTTCATCAATTTACCGAGCTCTTCTTGTTGTTTTTTAGGATCTCCAGAAAATTTAGACTTTATCTCTGCTTGCCTTTTTTGCATAACGGGCTGAGCTATTTTCATTCTTCTTGCGCTTCTAATAGATCCTGCACTTAATGGGAAAAGAGCTATCCTGATTACCACGGTTAAAGCTACTATGGCTAAACCATAACTTGGAACTAAGCCATAGAAGAAATCCAGAATCGGGATTAATAATTTTTCTGAAATGAACCCGATCACAATACTAAAAAAATGAAAAACATAATTAATGATCTACTTTACAGGATTATGGGAAATTGTGTGTAAATAAATTTTATTTTGCAAAACCTTGTACTTCTTTTAAAGGTTGAGATTGAGATATTTGTAAATTATCTTCAATAAACTTTTGTTTTTCTCTAAACATGGGAAGTGATTTCATTTCTATTTTAGAGCCATCTTTTAAAATTAATACCATATCCCCGTACGAGCCAAATCCTCTAGGGACCGATCTGATTTCAGAAATATTGTTAAGAGAAATTTGACTTTTCGTTCTTCCAAGCCATCCACCTGTAATGGTGATTCTTTTGTTGGTTATTTTGTAACGTAACCATAATGCTCTTACTATAGCAGCAAAGGTGAATGGGATTCCAAGTATAGTAAATCCGGCTAATATGTTAATGATTAGATCGCTTTTGGCTGGACCTCCTTCATAAAAAGTTATTTCGTTGATGTTAATCATTTTAATAGTCTAATTTTATAAATAAGTGATTGAAATTCGTTCAATAATTCATTTTCGTTATTGGTGAAACAACCTGCCTTAAGATTAACAAGAAGCCAATAAGGAATGTGGTTATTTTGACTTGAAAAATTCTTCAGAAAGTTTGAATGCAGTTTTCTTTTTATGAAATTTCTAATAACAGCTTTTTTAGAAACTTTTTTACTTACAGTTACAGCAATTTTGAAATTGTAAATATCTGAATTTTGACCATGTGAAATAAGAATCTTTGGATTTGATCTGGCTACTTTTATTACCATATATTTGCCATAAAATTTTTTAGAGTTTTTGTGAATATAGTCAAAGGTTCTATGCCCCTTAAGACGCATCGATTCAGGTAAAGCCATTAAATAAATTTAGACAGCTATGCGATCTCTACCTCTTTTTCTTCTGCTTTTAATAACTCTTCTTCCAGTATGAGAACGCATACGCACTCTGAAGCCAGAAACGCGTTTTCTTTTTCTAGATGTTCCGCCTAAAGTTCTTTTGGTCATTGTTTTATAAAACTTATATTAATTTATCATTTAATCTATCACTATAGTCCAACTACCTAAATAACTTGTTATGGGGATGTCTCCTGAAATCTGACCAAATCCATGGAATTGATAAAGACCAGTCCTTCTCGGATTATTTACTTTGAAAACAATTGCATAACTTTCTTTATCTGCAGGAATTGGAGATAAGGGATATATAGTTAGTTTTGTATTATCTTCTGATATCTCAATTTCTGCAGGAATATCTTCTAGACATGTTGTTCTGCTTTCGAAGCCACCAATTCTAACCTTACAAAGTTCAATTTTGTTTTCATTAAGTTTAACTTTAAATTTTTCTGGTATTGTCATCTCTATTTTCAGTAGTCCTGCCTTCCTATCACTTGGTCTAAGAAAGAAATAAATTGTATTCCTTAATGATTTCTGGTTATTTTTTTGAAACCATTTTAATCTCCTATAGTTTTCGTTATCATCCCATTGAAATTCTAACCCAGCTTTAAGTGGCACTTGGTTATTTAAAGAGAAAATTGAAAATAAAATAGGAGATAAAATAGCAATTTTAAAAAGTGCTATTTTTAAAAACTTCATTTTGGGTTTATTTGACATGGATTTTTAAAAGGTTTTGTTGAATTTCCTAAATTAATATATTTTAACTAAGGTTAACATCTATCAGGCCTTAATTTTGAGGCGCCTTTTAAATACGGATGATTATGAATCGAACTCTCTTTATTAATGATTAAAGCCATTAGTCTAATACAATATTTAACATCGTTTGGGACAAACATCTGTTGGCAATCTAAAAAGGCTACCTTGTCAAGTCTAAAATATTTTCGTGCAATAGCAGCAGGGAAGCAAGCATCTAAGTCTTTGGTGACTGTAAAGGTAATTGATAAAATGTTTTCGGAATTTATATGATTTCTTGATAATAATTCTTTGATTAGTTCAATAACAGCACTCTCAATCTCTTTCTCAGTATTTCCATCAGAAGTGATTGCCCCTCTAATAACTACGGGTTTGAACTTGGGTTGAATTATTCCACTCATAGATCTATGGCCTATAAAGCCAGAGTAATTTATTTGATGACTCTATTTCAAATAAAAACTTGTTAAAAAAACTTTCTGCAATACTTCCTCCAGGGATTAGGCCAAGAATTTTCTTTTTTTTCTTTCCAAAGGTCAAAGGTTCTATTTTTTTGTCAATATTGGCCATACTTGCAGCTAATTCTCTTGCTACAATTTCATCTCCAATTTCATCGACCAAGCCCAATCTTTTGGCTTGAGTACCTGTGAAAATTCTTCCATCCGCAAATTTTTTTACATCCTCAATATTAATATTCCTACCCTCTGATACGGCTTCGGTGAATTGATTATAACTTTCATCAATTAAGCTCTGAAGGAGAGCTCTGCCTTCTTCACTTAAAGGTTTATCAGGTGAAAGTATATCTTTGTACAAACCACTTTTGACAGTCTCAAATTTTATACCAATTTTTCCAAGCAATTCAGATATATTATTTCCTCTAATAATTACACCTATTGAACCGGTTATGGTTCCGGGGTTAGCGACAATTTTGTCAGCAGCTACACCAATATAAACGCCACCAGATGCTGAAATGTTGCCAAAACTTGCTACAACCTTACATCCTGTTGCTCTTAGTCTTTTGATTGCTGAATAAATTTCTTGACTATCTCCTACAGTCCCTCCTGGGCTATCTATCCTGAGGATCAAAGCAGGAAATTCCCTATCCTCTAC
>CAJWWR010000035.1 GCA_913048245.1 uncultured Prochlorococcus sp.
AGGACTGTTGATAACGCAACTTTCAGGAGGTCATATTCAGAAATTAGAACTTAAATTACAAGGGGAATTTGTGCAGCATCCCTCCAAGCCACTGATTATTGCAAGTTTAAAAGGACTTTTATCTAAGGCTTTGGGCGATAGAATCAACTATGTAAATGCCTCTCTTGAAGCTGAATCTAGAGGTATTAGTGTAATTGAAAAGAAGGATGAGTCTAGACCTGAATTTGCAAGTGGATTATTACAACTTACAACTTATGGAGATAATGGTGAGAATAGTGTTGCTGGCAGCATTTTTGCTGATGGTGAATTAAGAATAATCAGTATTGATCAATATCCTGTGAATGTTTCACCAAGTAGATTTATGCTGGTTACAAGACATAGAGATATGCCTGGTATCATTGGTAAATTAGGCTCTTTATTGGGAGATCACAATGTTAACATTGCCTCTATGCAAGTAGGGAGAAAGATTGTTAGAGGAGAGGCTGTTATGGTTTTAAGTATTGATGATCCTATCCCCTCTAATTTACTTACATCTATACTTACGGTAGAAGGCATAAATAGTGCAAACCCAGTAACTTTGTAGTTAAAAGTCGTTATGTTTAATAGAAGATGGTGGAAACTCACTTTTGATATATATAAAGATTTAGAAGAAACAACTATATGGAAATTGCATGATTTAGAGATTTTTACTTTTGCTTCAAGTTGTAAAAAAGAGGAAAAAGATAAATTATTAATGGAAATCTGGTTGTTTAAAGACCACTGGAATGATACAGCAAGGATCAGTTTGGTGGAAAAATTATCGGAATTTTTTAAAGTGAATTCATTATTTAACGTGATTTTTTCATGGGATTTAATACAAGAAGAAGATTGGACGGAAAGTTGGAAGAAATTTTGGGGGCCTACTCAAATTGGAGAGAATCTATTAATTTTGCCTAGTTGGATGGAATTGCCAAACGAATTTATTAACAAAAAAATTATAAAAATAGATCCAGGGGCGGCTTTTGGTACTGGAGGGCATCCTTCCACGTCTCTTTGTTTAGAAGAAATTGAAAGAAATTCATTGGTGCAAAAGAGAATTTTGGATATTGGTTCAGGCAGTGGTATTTTAACTATTGCTTCCAGGTTATTTGGTGCGAAACCTTTATATGCGTTAGATATTGATTGTCTGGCTTGTAGCTCAACAGAAGATAATTATAAATTAAATTTTGGAAATTTAAACGACCTAACAATTCGTCAGGGGAATTTCTCAGAATTAGTTAAGGATAAATTTTTTCCTGAATTTGATTTTGTAGTTTGCAATATATTGGCAGAAGTGATTATTCAAATAATTCCATCTATATTTGCTGTCCTTTCTAATAAAGGACAGGTTATATTGAGTGGTATTATCGAATCCAAGAAATACGAAATTATAAAAGTCTTAGATTCAAATAAATTTAATGTAGAAAATTTAACTTCAAAAAATGATTGGATATGTATAAAAGCCAGCAAAGGAATCAAGAAATTATAATATAAGTTTTTCTTATGTTTACAGCAAGAAACATTGCATTGTTTCATTTTTTACTTACATATCACCCAAATTGACATAATCAGTGTTAAAAAAGTATTTATAAAGGTAATTTCTGAATTACCAATAATTTTTTTTTCCAATGGCTTCTTACAAAGTTACTCTCGTCAGCGAAAGTGAAGGTATCAATTCTACTATTGAAGTACCTGATGATCAATATATTCTCGATGCAGCTGAGGAACAAGGCATAGATTTACCTTACTCATGTAGGGCTGGCGCTTGTTCTACCTGTGCCGGGAAAATAACCTCTGGAACAGTCGATCAGTCAGACCAAAGTTTTCTTGATGATGATCAACTTGAATCTGGTTTTGTCCTTACATGCGTCGCATACCCCACCTCTGATGTGACTATTAATACTCATGCTGAGGAAGAACTTTACTAAATTGTTTATCAATTATCAAAAATAACACCAAATAGTTGTTACTTTAAAACTTTTCTGCCACCCTCTATAAAGGTGGCTTTTTTTATCAATATGAGCAATTTTGAATTCTTTAAATTTGGTTCTATTAAGTCAAGTATTGGAGGACAATATAGTTATAAGGTTATTGGCCCCTGTTGTAGGCTTTATGATAGGGAGGAGCTCCCCTGGCCTTGTTCTAGGATCGCTTGGAGAAGCAAAGAACCTAGCTGGAGAAGAATAGGTGTCAGATTTGTTGCCGATATGGCTTCTAGAAGATGTCCTTCATATGCCGTGGAGATACTTGAACCTGGTTCAAAGCCTGTAAATACTGTAATAACATTTTTCTCTGAAAAGTTTTCAACAGAAATCCAGGAATGGTGGTATAGCAAAAAACCAGGCTCAAAAGAGCCTGGTAATGTTCTGCCTTGAATAAATTAGAAGGAAAAGCTTAAGCTTTTGGAGTTGGTGGTGTGTACCCTGCTAATCCATTGCATTGAAGACTATCGAAAGTATCAACGCCTGTCTTTGGATTAGTACCTGAAGCTCTAGAGCATAAAGATTTTCTCTGCGCTAAATCTAAATTAGCATCTGTAAAATCTGCTCCATCTATTTGAGCTCCGTCAAACACGCTTTTGAGAAGTTCTCCATTAGAAAAGTCACTATCTGTTAGATCTGCGTTATCAAAGCGTACAGCATATGCAATGATATTACTCATATTTGCACCCTTGAAACTAGCATTCTTTGCAGTTGTGACACTGAAATAAGCACCTTCAAGATTAGCCTCTCCTAAATCCATACTAGATAAGTCATACTTAACGTATTCTGTATTCTGTAAATCTTTACCGTGCAGATCACCTTTTAGGCCATCTACTGAGGAGGGGTCACTTGGATAAAGTGCAAATGCTGAAGTTGGAATTAGGATTAGCCCGAAAATTAAAGGGAGAATAAGAAGTCTAGTTGCAAACTTCTTAAGGAACGAAAAAAGAGAAACCATTTCGATCGACATCAAATTAAGAAAAACCATATGAATATTATTTCATGGGTTGGCCTTTTAAGAGACTTCTTCTAACGAACTGTTGCAGTTCATTTAATTTCTGTAGTAAAAAAATCAGAAGCCAAAAAGGTATTTGGGAATATATTCTTGGCTTCTTCTAGTAAATCGCTTGGCATGATTGGACTCTTCCGAGTATATCTTGGACTAAGATGTGTCAGAATCAGTTTTTTTGTATTTGATAGTAGAGCGGTTTTAGCTGCCATTATTGTTGTAGAGTGTAATTTTTCATAGGCCATACTTTCATCTTTCTCTGAAAAAGTTGCCTCATGTACTAATAAATCGGCATTTTTTGATAGTTCTACTGCCCTATTGGTAAAAATTGTGTCTGTGCAATAAACGAAGCTTTCACCTTTTCTTTTCTTTCCAGAGAAGTCAGATCCTTGAAAAGTTCTTCCGTCATCAAGCTTGATCATTTCTCCAGATTGCAATTTTGAATATATTGGACCTGGAGGTATATTTAACTGCTTTGCCTTCTCAATATCAAACCTTCCTGGTTTATCTTTTTCAGTAACTCTATAACCATAAGCTGGAAGCCTATGTTTTAAATTGGCACATCTGACGGTCAGTTTATCGTCTTCAAATAAATATTCATTGTTTAAAGCGTAATCTTCTACTTTAAAAAAATTAAGTGGGAAGGAAAGTTTACAATAGCTATTCTTCAAGGCTGAACTTACAAAATTTTGCAGATCAGAAGGTCCATAAAGGTCAATTCCATTGCTATTACCAGAAAGACCTAAAGTAGCTAATAATCCTGGTAAACCATATATATGATCCCCATGCATATGTGTGATGAAGATTTTTTTAATTTGAGAGGATTTTAAATTACTTTTCATGATTTGGTGTTGGGTACCTTCTCCACAGTCAAAAAGCCAAATATCAGGTTTTTGTGACAGTTTGAGTGCTAATGAAGAAACATTTCTGGTTAATGTTGGCACTCCTGAGCTGGTTCCAAGGAAAGTAATATTCACTTATTCAAATATTTGTTGATTTAATATCTAGATTAAATTTAAACTTTTCGGCAAACTAAGGCAAATACAAAATGTGTTTCTAAAACAAAGTGAATTATAAAGTCCTAAAATTTCTCCTATGTCTATTTTTATTGTCCTCATTATTTTTACAATTTACTGATACCAAAGTCCTTGCATTAGAAGAACCTGTGATGCAGGTACTAATAAGAAAAAATAGTTCTCTAAGAATTAGATCAGATAGCAAAATACCTCTTGTGATAAATAGCGATATTTTTTTTAATAAGAAAGTAAAAGCTTTAACAGTGAAAAAAAATGACACTAAAAATATACTTTTTTTTGATGAAGATAAGAAAAACTTGTATGAGTTGGATAATACAAAAGGATTTTTAGTGACTTCTGAAGATAAAAAAGGTATTTGGGTCGGAGATAAAAGGTATGCGGGAAAAATAAAAGTAACTTTTTCAGATGATCTAATTTTTGCAGTTAATGTTATTGGAATAGAGGATTATTTAACTAGTGTTGTTGGGGCCGAGATGCCCTATAAATGGCCTTTGGAAGCTTTAAAAGCTCAAGCTATTGCATCAAGGACATATGCCTTAATGAAGAAAGGCAATGCTTCATATGATATTGACTCAACTAAAATGGATCAGGTCTATAACGGTTTAGAGTCTAGAACTAATAAAACTAGAAAAGCAGTTAACAAAACCAGGTCAATCGTAATTGTCTACGAAAATAAATTGATAAATGCTTTGTTCCATAGTAGTTCAGGAGGTATGACTGAAAATAGTGAGGATGTTTGGGACAATGCATTTCCTTATTTAATAAGCGTTAAAGATTTTGATAAGGATAATCCTCAGCTGAATTGGAAGAAGCTTTATTCAGAAAAAGATTTAATAAATTTATTTCCAGAAATTGGGGGTATCCAAAAAATGGAAATTTTAAGTATATCTAATACGGGAAGAATTAAGAAAATAAAAGTATATGGCAAGTATGGTTCTAAAGTAATGAAAGGAAAAGAATTAAGACACCAACTAGATCTTAAAAGTACCCTATTTCGATTCAAATTTATCAAGCGCAATAACAAAGAAATATTAATGATAAAAGGAATGGGATCAGGCCATGGAGTTGGAATGAGTCAATGGGGTGCAAAGTTTATGGCAAGAAAGGGATATAAAGCTAATGAAATATTGGAGCATTACTATTCTGGAGTTGAGGTGAAACCTTTTCAAAATGCTCATATATAATTTATCTAGGATTTAAGACTAGCTTAGGCTGTAAATACTCTGAATGATCTAAAGAAATCTCTCCCATTCCTATTAATTTATAATTACTATCTAAAACTTGAAAGATTTTATTTGATTCACTCGTGTTATTCGAAATAAGTATATTTTTTTCTAATAGAATTCTTCTCCCAGTTTGCCAAAAGAGAATATCATCATTGTTTTTTAAAGTAATTCTTGGAATGTGATGAAGTGCATTTGATATGGGAATAATAAACTTGAAAATATTTTTTCCAGCTTCTTCTAAATCCGCAAAAGTATATGAACTAGATTGATCAAAACCAGAAGACTTTACTCTCCTTAATTTTAAAAGACACCCCTCTGAATTTAATGCAATTCCTATATCTCTTGCGATTGCCCTTATATATGTCCCGGCTGAACAAGTAATGAATAAATCTATTTCCCCATTAACTTGATCCCAATTTTGAAGAATAAGCTTTTTAATAGATACCTCTTTTGCCTCTAATTCAAATTCTTCGTTTTTTAGAATTTTTTTATATGCCCTTTCTCCATCAATATGAACACTAGATACTTTGGGAGGAATTTGATTAAACGTTCCTCTGAAATTATTTAAATATTCGTCCAGTTCGTTATGGCTCAAAATTGGCCAATCTTTTTCTCTTATTATTTTTCCATGGACATCATCTGTTACTGTTTTAATTCCCAGTTTTATTGTACCCACGTACGTTTTTTCTTGAGAAAGATATTGAATGAATCTTGTTGCCTTCCCAATCGCTATTGGTAGAACTCCATCAACTTGTGGATCCAGAGTTCCCGAATGGCCAACTTTTTTTGTTTGGAATAATTTCCTGATTTTATTTACACAGTCATGTGAGGTGCATCCTCTCATTTTATCTAGAATTAAGAATCCATTAACATCATGCATACCCAATATTAAGTATTTATATTTATGGTAAACCTTTATTTTATTATCTTTAGTAGGGATTAACTAAAATATTGAATCACCAAAATTCTATCGTCTTTAAATTTCTTGAAAACGCATTTGATTTAAGAGTTCATTTAATTGAGTTTTTAAAAGTCGAATCATTTGAACTTGATACATTTTTGAAAAATGCAAAGCAAGAATTAGCTGCTTTGCATCCAGGGGGTAATTCACTTGATTGCTCAAATTTCTACGAGAATATTGTAGGCGAAAAGCATTTAGCAGAATTAGCTGCTTGGCATATTAACAGTAAGAAATATATTTCTGATACATTGAAATTGCAGGAGAATTTTTCAAGAGGAAATGTAATCGATTTTGGTGGTGGTATTGGAACACATTCATTAGCAAATGCAATGTCCACAAATGTTAAACATGTATATTTTGTCGATATCAATGAAGTTAATAGGAATTTTGTTATGTTCCGAGCTCAAAAATTAGGATTAGAAGAGAAAATATCTTTTCACAAGTCTCTTGATGAAATCTCATTAGATGTGGTTGATACGATTGTATGTCTTGATGTTTTAGAACATTTGGAAGATCCTTCTAGTCAGTTGGATGATTTTCATCAATTAATGGACTCAAATTCAGTTGCAATTTTTAATTGGTATTTTTATAAGGGCGAAAATAATGAATACCCATTTCACATTGATGATGAGAAAGTTGTCGAGGAATTTTTTTATAAATTACAACGAAAATTTAAAGAAATTTTTCACCCTATATTAATTACTACAAGGGTTTATAAAAAAAACTAAATTTCTTAAGCAACTATGTTTATTCGTTTTCTATTTTTTAAGTTTCTTTTTATGCTCTCAAAACTTACTATTCCATCTGTGAGTGCAAATAAAGTATCATCTTTGCCTCTCCCTACATTTATTCCAGGAAGAAAGGATGTACCTCTTTGTCTAATTAATATTGAACCTGCTGTTACTTTCTCACCCCCATAAGCTTTTACGCCAAGTCTTTTGGAATTTGAGTCTCTTCCATTTCTAGTTGATCCTGTACCTTTTTTGTGAGCCATTGTGAGAATTACAATTAAGATTTTTTAGAAGTCGAGGGAGGCTCTTTCTTGGAACTAGCTTTTGCAACAGTAGTTTTAGTAGAGCCTTTAGTTAACTTTATTGATTTTACCATAACTCTTGTTAATTCTTGTCTATGACCCATTTTTCTTCGTGTCTTTTTTTTGGGACGCATTTTATAAACTATTATCTTTTTGTCTCTTTTGTGAGAAACAACTTCTAATTCAATTTTTGCGTTTTTTACATAGGGTTGCCCGATTGAAATCTTGTCTTTTTCTTTTACAAGTAATACATTTTCAAGTGTAATCTTGTCTTTTTCCTTTGCGTTAATTCTATCAAGATCATAGTATCGATTGACCTCAAAAAGTACCTGCTTGCCTGATGTTTCTGCAATAGCAAAGGAATTATCATCTTTTGCAGAAGATTTTGGTGAATTTGAAGATTTTGTTGTAGCCATATTTTTTAGACACATTAAGGCTCAAATAGAAAAATTTGATTATGCCCTCATGCAATCAATTAAGGATTTATTTATTTTCTAATTATATTGTGTAATTCGTCAAGGCATCATTAGAATATATAGAGAAACTTTAGATTTGATAATGGTGCCAAGAAAAACATATATTTTAAAACTTTATGTAGCTGGTAGTACAATCAACTCAATGAGGGCATTGAATACCCTCAATGATATTTTAGAGACTGAATTTAAAGGTGTTTATGCTTTAAAGGTTATAGATGTCCTGAAAAACCCTCAATTGGCTGAGGAAGATAAAATATTAGCTACTCCTACACTTGCCAAGATTTTACCTCCACCAGTTAGAAAAATAATTGGAGATTTGTCAGATAGAGAAAAAGTGCTTGTTGGATTAGATTTATTATTTGATGAACTTAAGGATTCTGATTATGAAATGTTTAGAGATAAAGTATAAGAAAAATACATATAATTAAATTAAAGAGGTTTT
>CAJWWR010000036.1 GCA_913048245.1 uncultured Prochlorococcus sp.
TTGGATTGTTTTTTGAATATGGCTAAAAAACCATCATCAAGAAATAGTAATAGAGGTGATATCGAGCCAAATTCTCCTGAATTTAGTGGGTTTGTCTTTAAATTACAGGCTAATATGGATCCTAAACATAGAGATAGAGTAGCTTTTGTGAGGGTCTGCAGTGGGAAATTTGAAAAAGACATGTCAGTTAAACACTCTAGAACTGGTAAATCAATAAGGTTGTCACGACCTCAAAAGATATTTGGTCAAGATAGAGAGGTGGTTGATGATGCTTATCCTGGGGACGTCATAGGATTAAACAATCCTGGTATGTTTCAAATAGGGGATACTTTATATACTGGCTCACATCTTGAATATGAAGGAATACCATGCTTTAGTCCTGAAATATTTAGTTGGTTAAGAAATCCTAATCCATCTGCGTTTAAGAATTTTAGAAAAGGAGTAAATGAATTAAGAGAGGAAGGGGCAGTACAAATACTTTACGATGTAGATGAAAGCAGAAGAGATCCAATACTAGCTGCTGTAGGGCAACTTCAATTGGATGTGGTTCAACATAGATTAAAAAATGAATATGGAGTTGAGTCGAACCTTGAGTCGATTCCCTATCAATTAGCAAGATGGGTCCCAGGTGGGTGGCCTCAATTAGAAAAGTTAGGAAGAGTATTTAATTGCAAAGTAGTTAAGGATTGTTGGAATAGGCCAGTAATTTTATTTAAGAATGATTGGAATCTAAATCAGTTGTTAGAGGATAACCCTGACTTTATTCTTAACAATGTTGCTCCCGTGGTTAGTGGTGTTGAACCTATTAATTTATAAAAAACTCTTAAATGAACACCAAAATTGGTTAGGCTTATTGTATTGTTTTAAAAAACATTGGATAGTAAACCAAACAAAAACAATCCTGAAATGAACCCTTATGAAATATTGGGGGTTACTGAAAGTTCTGATTTTGAAGATATTCAAAAGGCAAGGGATTTAAAAGTTAAAGAAGCAGGCGATGATTTGATTGCTAAAGCTAAAATAGAATCCTCATTTGATCAATTGCTTATGGGTAGTCTAAAAGCTAGGAAATCAGGAAGTGTTAGTTTTGAAGCTAAAAATGCTTCTATTAAAGAAAATCAAATTTTCAAAAAAGGTGCTATCAAGAATCCTACCTTTTTTAACTTTTCTGGGACAAAATCAAAAGCCTCCAGCTCTGCAAAAAAATTCACATTACCTGATTTTTTATCAATACCTTTTGATCAATTACCAATAAAGATATCTTTATTAATTCTATTTCTAATTATTTTTATATTGGTTCCAGACTCTTTCAATAGACTTCTTCTGTCTCTATCAACTCTTATTCTTACATATATAAATATAAAATCAGGAAGAGGTTTTGTAAGTTCACTTGGGTGGAGCGTGGTCTTTTTATCATTAGGTCTTATTTTTGGTGGTTTGATTGAGACAAATTCCTTGGTTCAAGAAATCTCTAGTAGTTCTTTATCTAGAATGAAAATTGAAGGGTTACCTGCAGCTTTGATACTTTGGCTTGGCATAATTTTTCTCTAAATTGCTTACATCTCTTATTCTTGAATAATTTCTTTTAATTCAGCTGAATTTATTACATATTTGTTTTTGCAAAACTCACAAATAAGTTCGGCTTTGCCATCTTTATTCAATATGTCTATTAGTTCTTTTTTATCTAATATTCTCATGGCATTAAGACTTCGAGTCCTGGAGCATCTACATTTGAAATTTACATATTGAGAACGAGCTTTTTCTGAAATAGATTGGTCATCAATATCTGGAAAAATATTTTTTATTAGTCCAAGTAAATCATTTCTTGACCTTTCTAACTCTTCGCTAAATGAATTAACTTCTTTACATCTTTCCTCAAGAAGTGATACCAAAAGAGGATCTGTTTCTTTTTTTGGTAAAACTTGTGCTATCAAACCACCGCTACATATTAAATTGCTATTTTCGAACTTTTCCCCAATGAAAACCGCTGAAGGAGTTTGTTCTGAATAAAGAAGATAAGATGCTAAATCTTCAGCTATATTTCCATTGACTAATTCCACCGTACTTGTAAATGGATTCCCTGAACCGTTATCTCTAATTACATTTAAATAACCTGTACCAATAGCTTTTTTGAAATCAAAAGAATACTTTTCTTCATTAAGCTTAACTGGATCTAATTCAAGACTTGGATTGCCAACATATCCTCTAACACTTCCGTCTCGACCTGCATCTACTAATAAACCATTTATAGGACCATCTGATCTAATTCTAAAAGTTACTCTTCCATGCATTATTTTCATGGAACTAGCTAAAAGCAAAGCCGAATTAAATGCCCTTCCTAAAATTGCGGTAGTTAAAAATGAAAGCTTATGTCTGCATTGGGCTTCAATTGTACTTTGCGTTGTTGAAACAGCAACAAGTCTGATTCCTCCTTTTGCTGCTGTGGCCCTAACAATTTTGTCAGTCAAAAGTTATCTCCTTAATAAACTAAGTTCACCTCTCTCCAAATAGAAGGTTTTTGTTGAATATTCTTCAAATATATTAGGTTCATGCGTAACTATAATAATTGTATTGTTGCCGCTTAACTTTTTAATTAACTTGCTGACATCATTTTTCATAGACCAATCAAGCCCAGCTGTGGGCTCATCCATAAGAATAATATTTGGATTTCTTAGTAATTGAGCAGCGACAGCTAATCTTCTTTGTTGACCTCCACTTAATTTTTCTGGAGGCATTTTAAGGTTGATATTTTCAAGACCTACTTTTTTTAAGACCTCACTAATACTCTCTTCTCTAATCGACTTCTGACCAATTTTTAGTTCTTTACCTATTGTTGAACCAATAAAATATCTTTCTGGAAACTGAAATATTACCCCACAAAGCCATCTTCTCTGCCTGTCTGACAACTCTTTTGATTTCCAATATATCTTACCTTTGTGAGCTTTTATTAAGCCGCTAATAATCTCTAGAAGGGTTGTTTTGCCTGAGCCACTCTTACCGCAAATTAAAACAATTTCATTTTCATTAATTCTTAGATTTACTTCACTAAGTACTTGTTCTTTTCCTGTTTGATGCTGATATGAGACTTTATTTAATTCAAGCATTGATGATCTTAATATTGGATATATTTGATTCTTTGGTTTACAAACTTATAATAGTCTATATGTCTAAGAAATAAACTTTAAGATATGAATGTTTTGTTTAGAGAGGTTGATCCATTTAATTGCTGGATATGGATAAGGTTCCTTGAGGCTCCTACTGAACCAGAGAAGAATTACATAGATGGAGTATTTGATAGTTGGTATGTTTTAGGAAGGTTAGGTTCCTTTAATTCAGAGAACCTTCAATCTAATGATCAGGGAACTGACTTAAGCTGGATGATGTACGACAATGAACTATTAAATACTTCCTACCCCTCATTGATGCATAACCTAGGTCAAATGGAATATCATAATAATTGGGCTAGATGCTGGGTTGATTTTGGTACATCTGATGCCGTTTCAATTGATATTTTAGTAAATGCTTTAAATCAACTCTCTAATGATTACGTCAAAATTGAAGAATTAATAATTGGAGGTGAAAACGAAGACTGGGTTGTAGAGGATCATCCAGATTTAATTTTCAAAAATTAATTAAGATATGGATGATTTACCCAGACTAATAATTTCTGATGAACGCATTAAATCTGCGCCGACAAGTTATCTTACTTTAAGTTTATCTGAATCTCATTATTTAAACAAAGTAATGCGTTTAAAGAAAGGTAATGAAGTTTTTATAGTTAATGGTAAAGGTAAGATATGGAAAGGAAAACTAATAAAAGAGAAAACCATCTTGCTTCCAGATTATGGGGAGACTTTTTTATCTATAAAAAAGAAAACTATACTCTTGGGACTAGCTATTTCTATTCCTAAGAAAGGGTTTGAGGATATAATCAGAATGTCTACAGAATTAGGGATAGACTATATTAAACCTCTTTATTCAGATAGACAAATTAAAAAGATTTCAAATATATCTGAGAGATATTCTAGATGGGACACAATTATTAATGAATCATTAGAACAAAGTGAGAGACTATGGAGGCCTGAAATTCTGTCTTGTACAAATATTTTTGAATGGATAGATTCTATTATTAAAAATGACAAAATTTCTATATCAGTTACTAGAAAAGAAAATTGTTTAACATTAAATGAATGGTTGCATATGAGTTGTGAGATATTGTGTAATGAAAATAAAATACTTTGGAATGTTATAGGTCCGGAAGGTGGATGGTCAAAAAATGAATTAAGTCTTTTTGAAAGTCATAAGATTCAATGTGTTGCTCTATCAGAAAATATTCTAAGAACCTCAACAGCAGCAGTTAACGCCTCTGTGAATCTTTCTCAATGGCGAGAAAACAAATTAAAATAATTAAGGGAATATTTAATTATGAATTTAATTCAAAACGAGTTTTTTATAGGTTTTATTATTAATTTTGTTTTGATTACCCTTTTTAGTTGGCTTCCAATCATGACAAAAATCGGATGGATTAATGCTGGCTTTCTTGGGACAATACTTTGGGGCTGCCTTTCATGGCAAGGATGGTTATCAATAGTTTTTTATTTAATTTTTGGGTCTTTGGTTACTAAAATAGGTTACAAATATAAGTCTAAAAAAGGTATAGCTGAAAAGAGAGGAGGTCGAAGAGGAGCCGAGAATGTTTGGGGTTCAGCCGCTACAGGTTTCTTTTTTGCAATACTTATTAAGTTTAATATTGGCAATCTGGATATACTAAAGGTTGCTTTTGCGAGTAGTTTTTCAGCTAAATTAGGAGATACTTTTGGCAGTGAGATTGGTAAGAGATTTGGTGAGAGTACATTTCTTATTACTACTTTAAAGAAAGTAGAAAAGGGTACTGAAGGTGGTATTAGCTTTGAAGGAACATTAGCAAGCATTTTTGGTTCATTAATAATGGCTTTAGTGATTTTTAAACTTGGACTTATTTCTTCTTATTTACAATTTTTTATCGTTTCTATCTCAGGATTTCTGGCTACCTTAGTTGAAAGTATAATTGGAGCTGTTTTTCAAGAAAAATATGATTTAAGTAATGAGTTAGTTAATGTAATCCAAACAAGCATAGGTTCAATTATCGCAGTTATCTTTTTTTTAGCATTAAGTTAAATTTGGCTACATAAACAAAGATTATGAGTTTTTCCAATTATTAAGAATTTCCCAACTTTTTATTCGTTGATAAATCCACAAATGTCCATTGGAATTCATATGAATTCCATCATTTGATATCCAGTTCATAATTCGATTATCGTTTTTTAAATCGTTGAAAATAGACAGAAAAGGAACATTTTGGTTTAAGCATACTTCTTCCATCCTTCTTTCATATTTTTGAGAGTATTTATTTGAATACCATAGGCATCCACCGAATGGCATCTTGCTTTCATCTACTGGGGTTAGACCTAAAATGAAAACTTTAGTTTTGGAATTCATATTATTAACTAATCTCTCAAAACCATATTCAAAGGCATCGATATCTAATTGGTGCCTTCCTTCTTTACTTCCTATTCTGGCGGTGTCATTAAGACCAACACTCAAAAGAATGGCTTCTGGTCTATTCCTTCTTGTTTCTCCTCTTGCTTCCCATTCTTTCTCCCATCTCAAAGAAATTTTTTCGATCCCGTCTCCTCTTATACCAAGCTGGTAGATCACAGGATTACTATTTTTTCTTGACCAGTCCTTTCGAAGCATTTCACACCATCCACCTCCTATTTGATCACCCCATCCGTAAACTGAACTATCACCTAATACAATTAGTTGTTTTGGAAGCTTTATCACCATAAAAACTATAGTTTCCTATCTTTGAGGTATTTATCTTAAACATCAATTTAAGTATGATTTGATTTTACCATTTATTATTTCTCCAATAGTTGAAATTGAACAATAGGAAAATAGAATTACCATTACCTCGGTCCAAGCAAAAGAACTTAATGATTCTATTAATTGTGATCCTAGTCCAACGGCTCCAATAGAGCTCACTATTGCAGTTTCTCTTATAATTATATCTGCTCTATATGAACAGTATGCCAGGTAACTTTTTGCCTGTGGTGAGAATAATCCGATTATAAAACTTATTTTTTTTGGTGCTCCAATTGATCTTAAAGCGAGATAATTTTCTCTGCCTACATTATCCAGATTATTTAATAAAAGCTTAGATGTTATTGCAGCGTTGTGTATTCCTAGAGTTAAAGCTGCTAAGGATATTGAAGGCCTATTGAAAATTAATAGTATCATTATTAAGACAGGTGGCGGTATGACTCTTAGCCAAAATGCAATTGATCTAATTAAGAGTTTCCCTCCAAAAGTGTTGTCAAAAATAACTATCAGTATCGGAGGTAGTGCTATGGATATGAATATTGCGAAAAGACTAATTAGGATAGTTTCTGAAATAAGTTCTAAGAATTCGAATGGAACTAATTTAATATTAAGAAGTGAAAAACTGTTTAAGGTTATTAAATCTAAATTTAAGGGATTATTTTCAGTTAGAAATTTAAAAGCATAATAGATCGAGAATAGGAATAATAATATTGATAGAATTATAATTGTTAAAGAAAATTCAGGATCGAATTTATATGATTTTATTTTTTTAAATAACAATTTTGTTGAAATTATTAATAAAGCTAATCCCCATAGGTATGTCCACAACTCTTTAAAATTCAAGGCCTGAAAAGATAAATAAATACTTGTTCCAATTCCTCCAATACCAAATAAACCAAGGATAGCAGTACTTCTTAGTGCACATTCAAATCTATATATACCAAAGTTTTTTAGAGTATTAATAATAGGCGACCAAAATAATGTAATAAGTGAGGAAAAAATATTTCCTTTTATTTGAATTATTGATTCAATATTTTTAATTTCTAAATTATTTAGTTGATCGCTAATAACCTTAGCGTTAACAGATGAATAGGGTATACAAATGGCAATTATCGCAACGGAAGAATTTATTCCATAAATCTGCATTAGTAACAAACACCAAACTAACTCATGAATTGATCTAATAATTGTCAGAGAGAATTTTAATGATATTTTGATGAATTTAGGTAAATTAAGAATTTCAAAAAACTGATCTGATGTAATTATTCCCAGAAATACTCCGAATATTAAACTAATTAGCCAACTTATTAAGGCAGTTGTGAATGTTTCTATTAATCTTTTTATTGATATTAAAATTATCCCATTATCCAAAGAAGGATTGAATGCTGAAGATATAAATTTAAGAAATAAATCAATTCCTCCAAAATGAAAATTTGTAATCAAATTAATTATTAGAGGTATAAAAAATATTGATGGAATAAAAGAAATTATTGTTGGGTATCTATAGAGATTTTTCAATTAGCAAAAAATTTTAATAAGTTTACTTTTACTTAATTTACTTTTTTCTAAATCAAAGAATATTTTCCCATTTTTAATTCCAATCACCCTATCAAAACCATTTAATAAATCTATTCTGTGCAGAGAGATTAGGACAGTAGATGGTAATTTTATCTTAGAACTATTTTTCTTAATAATTAATAGATTTAGAATCTGATTGATTGACTTGGGATCTAAGTTATTAAATGGTTCGTCGGCAAACAATATTTTGGGTTCTTGTGCGATACCTCTAGCTATAGCAACTTTTTGCTTTTGCCCTCCTGATATTTGCTTGAGGTTTTTTGAATAAATTGATTCGCTCAATTGGCATAATTCTAAATATTTATGTGCTTTTTTGAAATTGCTTAAATTCAATAGGTTTCTTAAAGCAAATAAAAAATTTTCTCTACCAAGCAATCCGCAATTTACATTTTGTTCTACTGAAAGTTCTTCTATTAGACGGAGATCTTGCCATATCGTACCTATATTTCTTTTTTGATTTATATGTAAGTCAATGTAATCTTGATTATAGAATTTAAGCTGACCTTTATTGGGTCTTAATGAGCCATTCAAAATCGAAATTAAAGTACTTTTACCTGAGCCATTTTTCCCTATCAAGGCTATCCTCTCGTTCTCTTTGATTTGTAAATTAATATCATTTAATATATTGATTTTTTTATTTCCATATGAGACGTTTTTGAGTTCAATAATTGTTGAGGTCATCTAATTTTATTCAATTTTCTACCGATTGATTCGATCATTTTATATTGACTTGCATCGGCTTCG
>CAJWWR010000037.1 GCA_913048245.1 uncultured Prochlorococcus sp.
TAAAAATCATTTATGTAAAAGTTAAGGGAAGTATCAGCTAATATTTGAGTTGGTGTGATGATGAAGATTAATAAATTAAAGAAAAATATAAGAACAGATTTCTTCATAATAAATTTTGAATAAATTCTTTATTTACTTCTAAAAGTAAATAAAACAAACCAATTAATAGTGACTGATTTTTCTATTTAGATTTTTCCATATTTAATAATAATTCTTTAACCCATAAATTGTTAACTGAGTAGAATTCTATTGGACTTATTAAATGTTCAGGAAATTAAACAATGCTTTAAGAAAAATTTTTTGCAGTAAGTTGAAGAGTAAAGAGTTGTTTAACTAGGATAAGGCTAGATTGACAAATATTAACTTAAGTCGTTAGTTTATTTCTCCTTTTAAGTTCACATGTTTTATTATTAATTCCAGAAAAGAAAATTAACTTAATTCTAATTACAAAAATATATCCTTGTATAAGTTTGATCTAGATGTTTATTAAATAGATTAATTATCTCCAATATTTTTGAGTAAGTAAGTTTATCTTTTTCAAGGTTTTTTCAGGTACTTTATCTTGAGGAGTAATCAATGCATCTTTTAATGCACTATGGGCTAAACTTTTTGGTCTTTCTTTACTAATTAACTTGGCAGCAGAAGTTATTATCATTTTGGCTAGTTCAGCATTTTTATTTAGGTTTTTAATTATCATTTCTACAGAGACATCCTCATGATCCTCATGCCAGCAATCATAATCTGTTGACATAGAAAGACTTACGTAAGCAATTTCTGCCTCTCTACATAATCTTGATTCTGTATGATTTGTCATCCCAATAATTGAACATCCTAGAGATCTATAAAATAATGATTCTGCTCTTGTTGAGAATGCAGGGCCCTCCATGCATAAATATGTCCCTCCCACGTGAAGATTGGACCCCTGAGGCATAATTGGCTCGGTAACTTCTTTAATAATGTTGGTAAGTTTGGAGCAGAATGGATCGGCAAGTGTGACATGTGCTACAACTCCTTCTCCAAAAAATGTCATAGGCCTATTATTTGTTCTATCAATAAATTGATCAGGTAAAACCATATCTAAAGGCTTTATCTCTTCCCTTAGAGATCCAACTGCCGATGCGGATATTATCCACTTAACACCCAATGATTTCATCGCCCAAATATTAGCTCTATATGGAACTTCTGATGGTGTAAAGATATGATGCCTTCCATGCCTGGCAAGGAATACAGTTTCAATTCCCTCTAACTCTCCAACTAAAAGGGCGTCTGAAGTCTTTCCATATGGAGTATCAATTGATAATTCTTGGACATTTTTTAAATTATCAATTGAATAAAAACCGCTCCCTCCAAATACTCCTAATTTTGAAGTTGCTAGATTTTCGAAATCCAAATTATTTTTTCATGTATTAAAGATATATAATAATACTCAATGAATTGATTTTATGAATTAGTTAGATAGCAATTTACTTAATTTATCTAATCAAAAATTCTTTCCAAGAAAACAATGCTAATAGAAAATAATGAATGGCAGACAATATGGCTAAATAAAGATATTCAAAAAATCAAAGTTATTGATCAAACAAAATTACCACATAAGTTTGAAGTGAAAGATATAAATTCTTCATTGGAAGCTGCTAATGCAATAAGTACAATGATTATAAGAGGAGCACCATTAATAGGCGTAATGGGGGCGTATGGATTAATGCTTGGATTACAAGAAAACCCCTCATCTTTAAATCTAGAAAAAACTTATGATACTTTACTTGCTACTCGTCCAACCGCAGTAAATTTAAAATGGTCTCTTGACAGAGTTTTTCAGAAAGTAAAAGATTTAAGTCAAGCTGATAGAGCAAATGCTGCAATGCAAGAAGCACTCATTATTGAGAAAGAAGATATAAATATGTGTGCTTCAATTGGTGAAAATGGTTTGAAAATAATTCAAGAAATTTACAATAAGAAAAAAATAGAAAATGAAGAAAAAGTTATAAACATACTTACACATTGCAATGCAGGATGGTTAGCTACTGTAAATTGGGGAACGGCTTTAGCTCCTATCTATAAAGCACATAGAGCTGGGGTAAATTTACATGTTTGGGTAGATGAGACTAGACCAAGGAATCAGGGAGCAAGTCTTACAGCTTTTGAATTAAAGAATGAAGGAATACCTCATACAGTTATTGTTGATAATGCAGGAGGACATTTGATGCAACATGGACTTGTTGATCTTGTAATAGTCGGAAGTGACAGAACAACTTTTCAAGGAGATGTTTGTAATAAAATCGGCACGTACCTTAAAGCACTAGCTGCTAATGCTAATAACATACCCTTTTATGCTGCTTTACCTATTTCAACTCTTGACTGGGAACTTGAAGATGGCCTTAATGAAATAGTTATTGAGTCGAGATCAGAAAAAGAAGTAACTCATATTTCTGGATTGAGTGATAAAGGAAATATAGAATCAGTGAGATTAGTCCCACAAGGTACTAATGCTTTTAATCCAGGCTTTGATGTTACTCCAAATAATTTAGTTACAGGCTTAATTACTGAAAGAGGAATATGCGAAGCTAATAAATATGAAATTAGCAAGTTATATAAATATAAGATCTAAGTTTGTTATAAATTGTTTTTTAAAAACCATTTTATTAAAATTATAAAGAAAAAATTTACTAGATTGTAAAAACTAATTACTTGCAAAATGACATGTAAAAATAATTGGTCTAATGATGCAGCAAAAAATTATATATCTAAATACAGCGCACTTGGTATCTCTGAGGATCTTGCATTAAGAACTTTCTCAGCAAGATTATTAGGTTCTGATCCAGAGCTGGTTTTGCACGGTGGTGGAAACACCTCTGTTAAAAGCACATCCAGGGATATTTTAGGGAATGAAATAAATGTTCTTCATGTAAAAGGATCAGGATGGGATCTTGCCACAATCGAGCCAGAAGGTCACCCTGCAGTTAAACTTAACCCTTTGATTAAACTCAAAGAATTGCCTGAATTAAGTGATGAAGATATGATTGCGGCACAAAGACAAAATCTACTTGATCCTAATTCCCCAAATCCGTCGGTTGAGACACTATTGCATGCTTTTATTCCTCATAAATTTATCGACCATACTCATTCATTAGCTGTTCTTGCAATAGCAAATCAACCAAATGCTATTGAATTATGTAAGGAAATATTTGGAAGAAAAGTTGCTATCGTGCCATATGTAATGCCTGGATTTGAATTAGCAAAAGAAGCCTTTAAAGAATTTCAAAAAGCAAATCAAGCTGCGCTGTTAGAAGGCATTGAACTAGAAGGAATGATCCTTATAAATCATGGTATATTTTCTTTTGGAGAAACGGCTAAATTAAGTTATGAAAGGATGATTAGTTTAGTTAATACTGCTGAAAAAGTACTTAAAAGAAAGGTTAATCTTAATTTCAAAAACTCTTCAAAATCTAATAATAATTCCAATATAATTATTCCTTACTTAAGAGGTCTAATAGGGAGAATTTCAAAAAATTATTGTGAAAATAATCATTGGGTTTTTGATATTAGAAATAATGAGAAAACAAAAGAGCTGTTTTCTAATAAAAAATTACATTTACTAATTAATAAGGGTGTCGCTACTCCTGATCATGTGATTAGAACTAAAGCAAAACCTCTTTTATTGGAAATGTTTGAACCAGATGAAAATAAAAATATTGATGAACAAATTTATAATTGGGTTAAGAATGCGAAGGGAAAAATTAATAATTATGTAAGTGAATATGAGGATTATTTTGAAAGGAACTCTAAACTTTCCAAAGAGGAGAAGAAACAATTAGATCCCCTTCCACGTTTAATATTAATTCCGGGAATTGGTTTGATTGGCTTGGGACTTAATAAGAAATCTTCTATAGTAGCTGCTGATATTGGCCAAGCATGGATTGAAACATTGCTATCTTCGATCTCAATCGGAGATTTTAACCCAGTAGGTGAAAAAGATACTTTTGACTTGGAATATTGGGGATTAGAGCAGGCAAAGCTTGGGAAAAACAAACCACCACATTTAAGTGGTAAAATCGTTGCCGTAACTGGTGCTGGAGGAGTTATAGGTTCTCAGATCTTAAAACAATTCAAGAATGCAGGTGCAGAGGTTATAGCTATTGACTTAGATAAGAAATCAGCTGATTTAATAGCTGATAATCTAGGTGGTAACACCTTAGCAATTGGCTGTGATATTACCGACAAAAAAGCATTAGAGAATACTTTTGATGATATTATTACGAACTTTGGAGGACTAGATATTTTAATTTCAAATGCAGGAGCTGCATGGGAAGGAAGTATAGCTGAAATGAATGAATCTCTTTTTAGAAAAAGTATGGAATTAAATCTTTTTGCACATTTTTATGTTTCAAAATATGCAATAAAGATTTTTCATTCACAAGATTTTTGCGAGGAAGATAAGGACAATTTAATAGGGGGACAAATATTATTCAATATTAGTAAACAAGCACTTAATCCTGGTCCAAACTTTGGTTCTTATGGAATATCTAAAGCTGCACTGCTTGCCTTAATGAGACAAATCTCACTTGAAGAGGGGCTAAATAAAATAAGGGCAAATGGAATAAATGCTGATAGGATTAAATCTGGTCTGCTGAATGAAGAAATGATTACCAAAAGAGCAGCATCCAGAGGTATTTCAGAAAGCGAATATATGTCTGGTAACTTGTTGCAATCAGAGGTTTTAGCTATAGATGTGGCAAAAGCATTTTTAGCATTAGCGGAAATGGAAAAAACTACAGGTGCTCTATTAACTGTAGATGGTGGTAATGTTGCTGCAATGGTTAGGTAATTCGCTAATATATTTATAGACTTGAAGATAAGAAGTAATAATTTTAAAAAAGATTTTTTATCTCTCAAATTTCAGATCGATTGTTAACCTAAATATTCTTAAATGGGTGAGGCGAAAGTTAGCCACTTTTTTAAGTTTAGTTATTGAAAACTTTCCAAAATTTAGCGAAAAAAGTCCAAAACAATATGCAATAAAAAAACTCCCTAAGGAGCAATTTTTATAAAAGTCAGTTGTAGAAAACGGAGGGGGTGGGATTCGAACCCACGGTGCCCTTGCAGACACGCTAGTTTTCAAGACTAGAGCCTTAAACCACTCGACCACCCCTCCAGAGGGTTATTCAGTTGTTTCCGAACTTTGGAATTATAGCATAAGAACCCAGTTATAGTCTAGTAATTCATGTCATAGCAGTAGTAGTAAAGTGTTAGAAAAAGTAAATAAAAACTGGTTGACAGAATATAAGTCAACTTGCATTAAATTGTAGATATTAGTTAGTATTAGTTCACGCAAGGTAGTTCACGCTAGTTTCCGAACAAAATTAGCTGGCTCTAGTCTCCAAAACTAACGACCACAATGGCCAACTCAACAGTAGTATTAAAAGCAAAATTAGACGCAACCAACGATCTATTAAAAAAAGAGAAAGTAGGAGTAACTATATATATAAGGAGAGATGGTTTTTCTCTTAGGGCTGTTTTACCTTCAAAAGATCCAAAGAATAAACAGAGTAGCCAGCAATATGTAGGAATTAATTTAAAAGCAGAAATTGGTAATCATAAGGAAGCTGTAAGATTGGCAAGAAAATTAGGTCTGGAGAAAAAGTCTGGATTATTTGATTGGAAGAATTGGCAAGTAACTGAAGAAGAAAAGATTGAAGTAGATAAAGAAAGCAGAAAAGTAAGAGATGTTATTAGAAAGTTTGAGGAGGATTTTTGGAGTCAGGAAGATAAGGATAGAAACAACCCATCAAATATGGCTGGCTGGAAACAGATTGAACATTATTTAAAAATGATGGAAGGCCATAAAATTTTGAATACTCAAAACATTATTGAA
>CAJWWR010000038.1 GCA_913048245.1 uncultured Prochlorococcus sp.
TAGCTTAAAAGGACCGGGGTTCGACTCCCCGCACCTCCACCAATATGATTAGTAAAAATAATTTTGACTTTGTTGTAATAGGAGGAGGGATAGTTGGTTTCTCTACAGCAGTAAAAATACAAAAATCAGGAAAAAGTGTTTTAGTACTAGAAAAAGAAAAAACCCCCGGGTTTCATCAGTCCGGTAGAAATTCTGGAGTAATACATTCAGGAATTTACTACAAACCAAATTCATTTAAATCTCAACTATCTATAAAAGGCAGGGAGCTATTAATTGAATTTCTTAATGCTAAAAATATACCTTTTAGATTAGAGGGGAAACTCGTGGTTGATAATAATATACAAAAGATTGAGGACCTTTTAAAACGAAGTAAAGACCTAAATATGGAAGGCGTGAAAATCTTAAGAAATAAAGAACTATTAGAAAAGGAACCAAACTCAATTATTAATAATGCATTATTTGTTCCTCAGGCAGGAGTTGTAAATTATAGAAAAGTAACAGAAGCTCTTGCAGAAGAGTTTGTAAGTCTTGGAGGCAAGATAAATTATTTTGAAGAAATAATTTCTATAGACACTGTAGAAGGTAGGAAGATTCTAAATACTAAAAAAAGCAAGTTTCAAGGAGATTACTTAATTAATTGTGGAGGACTTTATTCAGATAAGTTAGCAATAATGGATGGATTAGAACCTAATGTTCGGATAATTCCTTTTAGAGGTGAATATTATACATTTGATAAATCAAAAAGTAATTTAGTTAATAATATGATTTATCCAATTGCAGATCCAAATCTTCCTTTTCTAGGAATCCACTTAACGAAAACTATTGATGGAAATATTGAAGCTGGACCAAATGCAGTATTTGCTTTTGCAAAAGAAGGTTATAAGTGGACAAATATTAATTTTAAAGAGACATTTAATAGTTTGACGTATATTGGAATGTTGAATTTAGGAAAAAAATATTTTAAAACGGGAATTTCAGAAATGTACAGATCTTTAAACAAAAAAGCTTTTGTAAAAGAAGTAAATAAATTAATTCCTGGAATTACAATTAAAGATTTACAACCTAGAGGAGCGGGAGTTAGAGCTCAAGCCGTAGATAAGGATGGTAATTTAGTTGATGATTTTTTATTTCAAGAAGGCTTAAGTTCTTTACATGTTCTCAATGCTCCAAGTCCTGCAGCAACAGCTTGTTTAGCTATTGGAGAACATATAGCTAATAAAGTGAATAAATAATTTATCTATTGCCTGTTTGGACATCCCAAAGATTTGAGTAAACTTTTCCGATAGAAACGAGTTCATCGTGGGTACCTTTTTCGACTATCTCACCATTTTCTAAAACATATATTTTATCCGCATTTCTTATAGTTGAAAGACGGTGGGCAATTGCGATAACAGTTCGTCCTTTTTTCAAAGAATCTAAAGATCGTTGTATAGCAGCTTCCGTTTCGTTATCAACAGCTGAAGTGGCTTCGTCTAATATTAATATTTCTGGATTCTTTAAAATTGCTCTAGCAATAGAGATTCTTTGTCTTTGTCCTCCAGAAAGTTTTTGACCACGTTCTCCAACAATAGTGTTCTCCTTTTGAGGTAATTGGTTGATAAATACATCTGCTTCGGAGAGTCTTGCTGCTTCCCAAATTTCATCAGTATTTGCATCTAAGTTTCCATAAGCAATATTTTCAAAGACAGATCCCTCAAAAAGAAATATATCTTGACTGACTAGTGCAATGTTTTCTCTTAGACTTTCTAATTTTAAATCTTTAATGTCTATTTCATCAAACTTAACAATTCCATTGTCGACATCATATAATCTTAGAATTAGCTTTATCATTGTCGATTTACCAGAACCTGTACTCCCAACAATTGCTATATTTTGGCCTTTATTTATTTCAATTGAAACATTATTTAACACACGAAAACCTTCTTCGTATGAGAAGTTTACGTTATCAAAAATTATTGAATTTTGAAAATTACTTAATTCTTTAACACCATTAATAATTGTTGGTTTAGTTTCCTTAAGTGTTGTTATCCTCTTAAATGAAGCCATAGCTCTCTGATATAAATCAAAAGTATCACCAAGATCTGTTAATGGCCAAAGCAATCTTTGAGTTATAAATAGAAGAACAGAATACATAGATACTCTTATTTGACCATCTAATGCCATAAAGCCTCCAATTATTAAGGTTGCCGTAAATCCAAATAATATTGCAATTCTAATAATTGGAATAAATGCTGCGGAAAGCCTTATAGCATGATAATTTGCTGCTTTTACTTCTTCAGACGACTTAGCTATTCTCTTAGTTTCCTTACCCTCTCTATTGAAACTTTTGACGGTCATTATTCCAGTTAAAGAATTAGATAGATTTGCATTTAAAGATTCAATTGAGTTGCGAATTTTTGTATATCTTTTAGCAATTGTTTTTGTAAATCTAAATGAACCAAAAATTATTATTGGTATAGGGATGAAAGCAAATATTGCAATTATTGGAGAAATATAAATAAATGTTCCACCAATTACCAAGATAGTTGTCATTGTATGTATAAGTTTTTCTGCTCCAGTATCAAGGAATTTTTCTAACTGATTAACATCATCATTCAATATTGCCATCAGCCTTCCAGAGGATTTATTTTCAAAAAATTGCAAATCTAGGTCCAAAACGTTATTAAAAGTTTCCGTTCTTATTTTATGCTCAATGTCTTGTGAAATATTTCTCCACGTGACTGCTGCTACATAATCAAAAGTAGATTCTAAGCTCCAAATTATAAAAGTTAAGATAGCCAGTATGAGTATCTGCTGTCTTTTATTTTCAAAACCAAGATTTCCCAAAAATGAATCTGAACCTTCTACAACTATGTCAATTGCTATTCCAATTAAAACAGGGGGAGCTAAGTCAAATAGCTTATTTAAAATAGAGTAAATTATTGCTCTGTTAATTTTTGTATCTTGTTTTTTAGAATACAAAAATAATTTTTTTAAATTATTTTCCTTCATAAAAAATTATTGTTTAACTTTTAGTTAAATTGTTAATTCCATCTCTTATTTCTTTAAGAAGGATAACTTCTTTTGATTCTGATGCTGGTTCTACTTCTTCTTCACCTTCCACCATATCTTCAAAGTGATTATAGGCTTTAATGACTAAAAACATCACAAAAGCAATTATTAAGTAATTGATTATTTCACCTAAAAATGCACCAAAACTTCCAGCTTTTATTCCAGAAGTAGGATCTATATCACCAAATAACCCTAAATTTTCTAAATTAGGAATATTTAGGACTAAGCCAATAAGTGGCTCAACCAATCTTTTTGTGAAAACATCTACTAACGATTTGAATGAAGCTCCCATTACAAATGCAACTCCTAATTCAACGACATTTCCCCTATTAATAAAATTTCTAAATTCTTTTATCACTACTATTTACCTCCTACTTTTCTTTTCATAATTTAAGATTACAAGTATTCTTAAATCCTATGAGAAAATTTAAAATTTATTTACTTAGTTTTTTGCTTTTAACATATTGTGCAACAACTGAAGAATCAGTTGAAGAGGTGGTTGAAGATACTACAACCACAACTACATCCACAACTACATCCACAACTACCACAACTGTTGTTGAAGAAGAAAAGGTTCTAAACGAATATGGACAAGAAATACTTGAAATGTCTCCAGAAATGAAGGAACAATTTGATGAATTGATTAGTTTCATCGAAAAAAGAACAGGTCTTAAATTTACGGAATATCCAAAATATGAACTTTATACACTAGAAGGATATAGAGATTACAGCGTTGCTTCCTATTTAGATAATTTTGAAGAAGATTACGATGAGGGTGAATGGGAGAGAGCAGTTCTATCTGAAAATATGTGGGGTTTAAGTACCTTTACACCGGATGAATTAAAAGATCTTTATGTTACATTCCAACGATGTGCTTCTTCAGGGTCATATAATTTAGATGATAAAATACTGAGAGTTCCAATTAAAAGGAATCAAAAGAAATTTAATTTATTTGAACAATCTGTATTAGTCCATGAATTAACTCACACATTACAAGGTCAAGTAATTGACCTATCTGCTTGGTATAACGAGATGAAGGAAGCAGACGACTTTTCTGATTACTACGGAAGAAGGTCAATTATGGAAGCACAAGCAGATTTAATACAAGCTCGTTGGGAATCTGGATTAGATTCATATGATAGACAGACAATGCAATCTCAATACCCAGCAGGTTGCGGTATTGCATTACCAGATTATATATATATACCTTTTGATTTATATTATGGATATGGGCCAATTTTAGCAAAAGAGATTTATAACAATGGTGGAATGGAAGCACTTAATGATGCATTGTATTTACTACCAACTGGTGAGCAAATTTACGAACCAAGTAAGTTCTTTTCTTCAGAACCATATCAAGAAGTTCAAATAAATGATTTAGAAATAGAAGGGTATTCTTTGGTTGATCAAGGGAAGCTTGATTCTCTTGATCTTGTCTATATATTACAAGGACAAAGCGGTCAGCAACAACCAGCTGTCCAAGCTGCAGTAGGCCTTGGTGGTGGAGCTTGGAAAGACTATGTAGATAGTCGAGGAGCTTTATTTATGACATTGAAAATTTCTGGAGATGATCTTACAGAATTAAATGAAATACAAGATGCTTTTATTGATTGGGCAGAAAGCCAAGATAGATTTCAAGAATTCATTGGTGGAGATTGGGCCGGTAAACTTTTTATAGGAGAAACAAGTTTTTGGATTGATAATGATGGGGATTATGTGAGGATGATATTAGCTTTAGATAATAATCTCTTAAAAGAAGTTCTTTCTGATTGTTCTTCTGCACCTTGCAAACAAGACTTTTAATAAATTGAGCACTTTTTATATTTGTGCTACCCCAATAGGAAATCTTGACGATATATCAAAAAGGTTAATTGAAACTCTTACTAATGTTGATGTAATTTATGCTGAAGATACAAGAAGAGCGAATAAATTACTTAATCATCTAGGTATAAATAAAACAGTAAGTTCTTATTTTCTTGGTAATGAGAATAAGAAAATTGATGAGATTCTTGATTTACTAGAAGGGGGTACATCTATAGCATTGATTTCTGATGCAGGAACCCCACTTGTTTCAGATCCAGGACAAGAGCTAGTTAAAGTATTGATTGAGAATAATATTGAAATAATTTCAATACCTGGACCTTCAAGTATTTTAGTTGCTTTAACAATGTCAGGGTTTGATACTGATAAATTTGAATTTCATGGTTTTATACCTAAATCTGGAAAAAATAGGGAAGTATTTTTTGATTCACTAAAAAGTTTAAAGAATACTTTAATTTGTTTTACATCTCCTAAAAGGCTTATAAAAGATTTAAATGAATTTCTTAATTATGAGATTGAAAATGAGTTAGTTATTTGTAGAGAAATGACAAAGAAATTTGAAACTATTTATAGAGGCAATGCAGCCTCATTATTAAGTCAATTAAATGAAAAAGAAATTAAAGGAGAGCTAACAGTTGTTGTATCTAAAACTGACCTTCCAAAGACTTTAAATATTGATTTAGAAAAAGCTATAGACAGTTTGCTTCAATTTGATATACCAAAAAGAGAAATTGCAAAAATTTTATCATCAGTTTCTACCTTTGGTGTTAATGAAATATATGAGAAAATTAAAGACTCTTAATTGTTTTAATACATTTAGAGCATAAAAATTTATCTTT
>CAJWWR010000039.1 GCA_913048245.1 uncultured Prochlorococcus sp.
ATGTAAAAATTCCATAAAAAATTACTCCTTATATATATATTAATTATTATCTAATTCTAATTAAATATATAGAGTAATTATTCTCTTTTTATTCATCTGAGTCTGATTTATATCTCTCCTTCATTTCCAAATATTCCATTTTTAAAAATATATCTTCAATAAATTCAGGATCTCCATATACTCTATCTTTTGATATGTTTTTTTAGGTCTTTGATAATTTTTCACTATCCAAAATTAACTGAATTTTGAAAGAGGCCAAAGAGGTTATTCCCTATCAAAGCCGCGAATATTAGAAATGTTGCAACTATAAAAAAGAGTAATGAGACGTCTTTTAAGTCGTAAGGAGCTTTAAAAAATGGTTTTTTATCTATCATCTTTGGATGTATTTAATATGTAGCTTAATTATAATTCGAATTGTTAGAACTCTTCTTGTCTAATATTTAATTCCTTATTTATCTCATAAAAAAAGCCCTTTATTATTAAAGGGCTTAAATAAAATTTAACTTGTGTAGGCTTTACCTCTGTAAGTTAATTCAATATGCGGCTTCTTAGCGGCTTCTTTATTTTGGACGTATTTTTGTCCTCTATATACGAGATTCATAGTGTTTCTCCTGTTCAGCCTAAGTCCCCGTTCCATGGCCTAGGTCGATTTGCGGCTTGCAAAAACAAGTTGAACGTTTTTGTAGCATTTGCTACATTTTTAATATAACATCTTCTATTCACAGTGTCTAGCAATATTTGATTATTTTCTCTTGATATTAATACTTCAACTGTTATAGATCTAAGATTTTATACTAGTAATTTTTTTTCAGGTTACATTTTGTTCAATTTATACCTTTATTTTTATTTATATTGACTTTTAAATGTAAAATTCAAGAGATTATAATTTTGTTTTATGTTTTCTAATAACAAAAAGCCTAACAATAGAAGATCCACAGTTGCTCAAGAAACACCTTTGTTTGCTCAACTACTCCCCTTCGCTGATAGGATGAATGACAAAGTTCAGTTGGTTAATGCTTTGGCTTTTACATTTATCATGGGATTTTCAATTTTTGGAATTGCACTTTGGAGACTTTCAGCACTAACTTAAGGTGTATTTATTTGGTTAATAATTTTAATTGAGATTCTTTCTCATTCAATATTACCATTAACCATTTTGCCGCAAGAGATCTAGAGATTTGCCTGTTTTTTAGGAACCTACATATATAAACATGTAGGTTCTTTTCATTTCTTGAATTAAACTTTCTATCAAACTCAATCATTGCCTCTTCGCTTGTTCTTTTTCTTAATTCGTCAACTAAAGCATCATTAGATGATTCATTTAATAATCCACCGATATTGAATGTAATTGTCATTAGAATTATTTAGCTACTCTACAACTAGCTATAAAACAAAAAATTAAAAACTATTTTTTTATTTTTAATGTATAAATTTAATATTTAATTGTTTGGTTTAGTTAAGGGTAAAAGACATTTATCAGAGTCACAGCCTGCGGGCCCTGCTTCAGATAGTTCTCCAATATCATATTTATTTAAAGCATCAAAGAAATCATTATTTACTTTCCTTTCTTTAACCTTTATTTGTAGTGAAAGGTAGTCTTCTTTGCTTATAGGTTCAAATGGTAATCTTGGGAAAGTCGCATTAGCATCAAATCTAGCAAGAAGGGCCGCAGAAATATAGCCATCATTATTATCTATAGATTTATGTATTGCGTTGGCTAAAGTTTCTATTTCATCTTCTCTGAATTCAATAGTTGCAGAAGTATTATGTTCAGTATAAAACTGCTGAACTTGCATGTAAAAATCAAACTGTGCCAGAGCAGAGAAATTATTTATGTCAATTTGATCGGCTCCGTCTAGGTTGGCCCAACTAACTTCTGTAGGGATTTCTACAAGCCATTCTGTACACCTAGGATCAAAGGGATTGTCAAGTAGACAGCCTTTGTCATCTTTATCTGATTGAGATGGAACAACTGAGTATCCATAATCCATGCATGCTAGAGCAATAGGGTCATTTTTTCTGAAAGTTATTCTTCTAATAAACCTTTGCGCTTTTGGTGGGTGCCATCCAGGAGCCGCTCCAGTCAAGAGACTTTTGGTACCAGCTGGTTGAACTGTTGTACATCTATTAGGTCTTCTCAAATTATGTTTGTCACAATATTCCCAAACTGTTTCTTTTACGATTTTTCTCCACGAATCTAAGAAATTAGCTTCTTTCTTTTTGAATTCTTTGCCTTCTTCGCTATCAGGTCTTCCATTCTCCCACCACCTCAGCCATGGTGTTCCAAAAGCATGAACGCAAAAATCAAATAATCCTGTAAAACTTACTCCTACTATAGGATCAAATTCTCTGCTTTTTCTGTATCTTTCCACTTCAAACTCATGATTAAGAAGGCATGCAACTGATAGTGCCGCCGCCTTAAATGCTTTTTTCTGCTCTTCTAAATCATTTGGATCGATCTGATTTAGATGAACTTCGGCTAAATTGCAGTGGAAGTCATTTCCTAAAATTTCTCCACATGGATTAAGTCCGTATCTTGTCATACGATGGTTTATTTCTTCTTCATTGAAAGGACCATAATTCAAATTAATCCAGTCTTTTGCCGCCTCTTTCCCTTGTTCAGAATAAATCTCAACAAACTCATTTCTTAGATTCTTTGTGTTTAATATATCTGCATTTGATCTTGCTATCGCTTCTGGTGCAAATTGAATTGCTCCTTCTCCAGAATGAAATTGTTTTGTTACTGCATCTAAAATAGTTTGGTATGAAGGTTTTGTGTGATATACCCTAGTATGATTTGCCATCCTAAGAGCATCTTTTTCTGGATCAATTCTCCAATTACCACTATTATCTTGACTCCAAAGATTTTCTTTTGCTGAAGCCGCTTCTTTATCATTAGAAGCAAACTGCCTCATGCCAGCACTCCTCCTAATATTGCCTGCAACAATTGTGACTGCAGCCTCATCAATTAAAAGGCAACATTCAACTGTTGTTAATTTTCGGCCAATGGCTTTACCCAATAAGGAAGCAACACGAGTATAGAGATCTTTTAATTTTATTGGATTGGCCATTCCTCCAAATCCTTTTAAAGATTCACCGGCCGGTCTGATGTCTTCAAGATTTATGTAAACATCAATTTCTCTTTCAAGATTCTTGTCGCTAGATGCCTCAAGAAGATATTTGTAGCTATCTACCCAACCTCTTCGGCTGTCTCCTACCTTTATGTATATGTTTTTGCCCTTTACCTCAATTGAGGATTTATCTATCCTTTTTTCTTTTGGTGTAATTCCAACTTCACTTACTGACTTAATATTTATTTTATTTATAACATTTGGAAGTTGCTCTATGAAATGGGGTTCGATGATTGCACCTGTTCCACAACCCATCATTGCTAGGTCCATCATCAATGCGAAAGCTTCCCAATCAATTAAATTTGTTGATGTGCAATTGTAAGCTCCTGAGAAATTCTCGTTTTTCTTTATCCATGGAGTACCCCCAATCCACAACCATCTTCCAGAGGGCTGAGCTTTTTGATTACTTTGCATCTCTTTCATTAATATCATTTCTTGATCAGTCAGATTTCCTAGTTGCTTTAACCCTGATAAATTCCTGTCGCTTACTTCTCTCCAATTCTCTCTTTTACCTGATGAGGTTTTCCTGCTATAAGATCTAAAGAAAACAGGATATGCTGCTGGAGCTGTTTTAGGGAAGTCATCTTTTTTGAGCTCATTATTATTGCTCTCTGATGAGACTTTATTGGATGCAACTGTCACGATAATTAATTCTGTAAATGGCCTGATAAAGAAAGGTTAACTCTACCTGTGGTGTCTGCAACTATTATTATCACTATTTAATGGTTTGTGTAAAAATATATATAAATAGATATTTTATGAAAAGAGAGGCTGAGCCAGAACTAATGAATGCCAGAAATCAGGTTATGGCATATGCCGCGGGGGATTTTTCCTTAGGAGAAGAAAGATTCATTGGATTTATAAGTCAATTCTTAAGAAAAAAAGGAATTAGTTTATCTTCAGACGATTTAATAGTTGATTTAGGGTGCGGGCCAGGAAATATTACAGAAAGATTATCCAGGCAATGGCCACTATCAAAAGTAATAGGCATTGATGGTTCTCAGGAGATGATTTTGAGAGCAGAAAAAAACAAAGAATTAAATAAGCTTAAGTTGAAATCCACAGAAAAAATTAGATATATCTGCGCTGATATAAAAAAAATTAAATTAATGGAAATTACTGCTAAAAAACAGATAGCCTTATTAGTTAGTAATAGCTTAATACACCATATTGCTAATATTGATGATTTTTTCTTATGTTTAAAGAAACTATCAACTAAAGCTACAGTGAACTTTCACAAAGACTTAAGGAGACCTGACAATAAAGAAATAGCTCTTGAATTGAAAAAAAAATGTGCACAAAAATATAACAAAATTCTCACTAATGATTATTATGCTTCTTTGAAAGCTTCTTACCAAAAAGATGAGTTAAAACAGATTATTAAAAGGAATCATATTGATTCTCTGGATGTACTGGAGGAGAATAACGAGTATTTAATTATCTATGGTAATGTTTAGTTTAGAGGTAAATAAAGTATCTTCAGGAAATTTAAATTTAGGTGGATGAATTCAACTTTAAAAAAAGGAAATATTAATGATGCTGTTAATCAAAGAAGAAATTTCGCAATTATCTCCCACCCTGATGCTGGCAAGACAACACTAACAGAGAAATTGCTTCTTTATGGAGGTGCAATTCAACAAGCAGGCGCAGTTAAAGCTAGGGGGAATCAAAGAAAAGCGACATCAGATTGGATGGAATTAGAAAAACAGAGAGGAATTTCAATTACATCTACTGTTCTTCAATTTGAATATGAGGATTCGGTTGTTAATTTGCTCGATACACCTGGGCACCAGGATTTTTCGGAAGACACTTATAGAACACTTGCAGCGGCTGATAATGCTGTAATGCTTGAGGACGCAGCAAAAGGTTTGGAGCCCCAAACTAGGAAATTATTTGAGGTCTGCAAAATGAGAGGGATTCCAATATTTACATTCATAAATAAAATGGATCGTCCTGGTAGAGAACCACTAACCCTTCTGGATGAGATTGAATCTGATTTAGGTTTAAACACTTTACCTATTAATTGGCCCATAGGAAGCGGTGATGAGTTTAGAGGAGTAATTAATAGATTCAGTGATGAGGTCATTTTATTTGATAAGGCAGATAGAGGGAGGCAATCAAAAGAAAAAAGGCTAAAAATAACTGATAAAAACTTAACAAGCTTTGTGGAAGATGATTTATTAAATAATGCTCTTGAAGAATTAGAAGTACTTAATGAGATAGGTTCTAAATTTAATGAAGAAGAAGTTTTTTGTGGAAAACTCACCCCGGTATTTTTTGGGTCAGCGATGACTAATTTCGGAGTGAGACCTTTCTTGGATTGTTTTTTGAATATGGCAAAAAAACCATCATCAAGAAATAGTAATAGAGGTGATATCGAGCCAAATTATCCTGAATTTAGTGGGTTTGTCTTTAAATTACAAGCTAATATGGATCCTAAACATAGAGATAGAGTCGCTTTTGTGAGAGTCTGCAGT
>CAJWWR010000040.1 GCA_913048245.1 uncultured Prochlorococcus sp.
TTACGACAGTTGCCATGCTTTTAGGGCTTGATGATGATCAAATCAATTCATTTCTTGAAAAGAAAGTTGAAGGTGAAGGCTTTACTTCTTTTATAGTTTTTAAAGAAACAAATAAGGGACCACAAATGCAATGGGTTAAAGTTGGTAAAACTGATCTTAACTATGTCGAACTCAAAGAGGGACTTAATAAAAATGATATTGTTTATGTGCTACCAAGTGAGGGATTAATTAAATCGCAACAAAGGTTCTCAGAACGATTACGTAATAGGTTCAGCTAATGCTTGTCCAAGAGTCTATAGGTACTGCAGTCGATGCAATTAAAGCCAATAAATTAAGATCAATTTTAACAACGCTTGCCATTATTATTGGAACTGCAGCGGTCATTGCAATGGTGGCTATGGGTTCAAGTGCTCAACAGGCACTTAATGACTCTATTACAGATCTTGGAGCAAGAACAATATATGTTTATCCCAGCTCTTCTAGACAAGGAGCAACAAATACAAGTAAGGTCCCGCTAGATATTAAAGATGCCATCGCTCTTTCAAAGGACGGAGAGATACCTTGGCAGATTGCTCCTGAGATTCGAGGTTCAAAACAAGTTAAATTTAAAAGTGAGAATGCAAGCCTACAAATTGTTGGCAGTACGCCAGATTTTTTTTCTATCCGTGGGTATGAACTAGATTCTGGTAAAACTTTTACTGAAAATGACAGTTTAGCCAGAAAAAGGGTTGTTGTGTTAGGCTCAAAAGTTGCTAACGAACTTAAAACATCATCCAGAGCTCTTCTAAACAACGAAATCTTAATTAATAATATTTCATTCAAAGTCATTGGCACAATTAAGGAAGAGGGCGCAGGCTGGGGACCTAATCCTGATGAGCAAATTTATACACCCTTATATACTGCCTCTGATCGGATTTTTGGAAGAGAGACAATTGGATCCATTAATGTAAATTTCCCCGTAGAGTACTCTACAGAGGAAGTAATGATTGCTATTGAAAGGATTCTGCGGAGAGAGCATGACATTGGGCCCGGTGAGATTAATAATTTTAGTATTAGAGACTGGGGCCAAGCACTAGATCTTCAAAGGCAAGCTACGTCTATCTTTTTTGCTTTAATTATTGGTATTGCCTCAATAAGTCTTTTAGTGGGCGGTATTGGAGTGATGAATATTATGTTAGTTTCAGTGACAGAGAGGACTAGGGAAATTGGTTTAAGGAAGGCGCTGGGTGCTACACAAAATACAATTTTGCTTCAGTTTATCATCGAAGCAATCACGTTATGCTTAATTGGGGGTTTTATCGGAGTTATTCTTGGAACCTCAATATATTTTCTAATAGCTTTTTTACAAGAATGGCCAATAGTATTTCCTCTAACCGCGATAATCGGCTCAGTGACCTTTTCTGCAATGGTAGGACTATTTTTTGGAATTTGGCCTGCTAGAAGAGCAGCGAAACTTGATCCAGCAATATCACTAAGGTACGAATAGATGAAAGTTGCTCAATTACTTCCAGAATTAAATTTTGGAGGTGTTGAACGTGGAACAGTAGATCTTGCCAATTTTTTAGTTTCTCAAGGTCATGATGCTGTTGTTATTTCCGCAGGTGGAGTTCTTGAAAGGGAATTAGACACCGAGGTAAAAAGTTTACAAATTCCTATTTCAAAGAAATCCTTATCTGCTTTGATGCAGTTTAAAGCTCTTAAGAAAATTCTTCTTGAAGAGAGACCAGATATTGTTCATGTTCGATCAAGATTTCCAGCCTGGATATATCTTTTGGCTACAAGAGGAATGCCAAATCATCAAAAACCTGTCTTAGTGTCTACCTTTCATGGTCTTTACAGCAAGCCATGGTATAGCCAATCAATGGCTAAAAGTGATTCAATTATTAGTATTTCTAAAACTGTAAAGCAATACATTAAAGACAATTACAGAATTTCAAATCAAAATATAGTCAATATTTACAGGGGTTGTGACACAGAAAAATTTAATCAAGTTCCTTTAGAAAGTAGCTGGCTTGATAAATGGTTTGCAGACTTTCCGCAAACAACAAATAAAAAAATCTTATTGATGCCTGGTAGGATCACTTCATGGAAGGGCATTGAAACGTTTATTAAACTAATCCACAGGTTGAAAGATCCATCATTGATCGGCATTGTTATGGGGCCTGTTGCAAATAATAAAAAAACTTATTTTAAAAAGCTCAAAACGTTGGCATCAGACCTTAATTTGGATGACACTAAAATTTTATTTTGTGATGGCAGACCTGATATTGAAAATGTATATAAAATTTCATCTATTGTTTTTAACTTATCATCAAAGGCTGAACCCTTTGGGAGAACAATGATTGAAGCTGCTGCTTGCGGCAGTTCAGTAGTGGGATGGGATTATGGAGGGGTAAAAGAGTCCCTATCTCTCCTTCAATCTAATGGCCTTGCTAAACTTAATTCTATGGATGATTTAGAAGTTAAAGTAAGAGGTTTATTAGAGGTTCCAGATCAGTTAATTTTAAATAAAGAGTTCACAAAAGAGTATCAAACCAAGGCAACTCTAAAAGTTTATAAGGAATTGCTTAATACCGAATCGTAAATTTTACCAACTTTTTTTGCAGAGCTTTCTACTGTATAGGATTCAAATATTCGCTCCTTAATTGCACTCACATCAATATTTTTTGCTAGGGGCACAAAACTTCGTATTAAAGAAATAATCTCTTCTTCATTATTGGGATCAGCTAAGACCTCTTGCGGAAATAATTCACCCATAATACCTACATTGGTTCCAAATACCGGTAAGTTAAACGCTGCTGCCTCCAGAGCCACCCTAGGCCCTCCCTCTCTTGAACTAGTGATAATTAAGCCTTTTGCTCTTCTATAAATATTACCTAGTTCCTGAGAATTAACCTCTGATCTGATGGTGATTTGATCAGCTAGGTTGTTATCTTTAATGATAGCTAGCAAGTTATTCTTTTCTAAACCATCTCCGATGATTTCAAGTTTTTCATCGATACCTTTCCATGCATGAATTAATAAATCAAATCGCTTGATTTTTTCCAGTCTTCCAACTGCAATAAAATTTCCGTCTCTTGAGGAATTAAGTATTTCTAATTTGGGATTTACCCAATTACCTATTACCTCTGCAGCAGGATAAGTTTTTTTTAAAAGCTCATTTACAATAATTGTTTTCTTAAAGCCATTTGTAGCAACAGGTCTTTTTTTATTAGCATGAACTGTTGCAATTAACTCTACCTTTGTAATCCAACTTACCCAACGACCTAAGAGGATTGATTTTGAACCATGGCAGTGAAGTATCTGAATTTTATGATCTTTTATTAATTTTCGAAGTTTGAAAAGAGCAAAGAGATTGAATCTGAATTTATTAGGAAATATTTGGAATCTTTGATTTTGAAAATGAGGCTCTAACGTTTTATCTGCAAAGATATAAAGATCATAATCAGAGTTATTTGTTAATGTTAATGTTAATTCATGAACATGTTGCTCAATGCCTGAAAAATTTTTGCTACAAATTAAATGCGCAATGTTATTCATTTATTAGTCTTTTAATTTGGAAAGCAATTTTCTCGACTTCAGCTAATGGCTCAAAACCTGGATTTGGAGATATCATATGGCTTATTACTCCGGATTTATCAAATACATCTCTTTTTTGAACAATACCAATGCGTTTTTCATCAAGTAATTCATTGTTAATTCTTTGATGCTTATTACTTTTAATCCCAAACCAAAATTTTTTAGAGGATTTACTGGTTTGCAACAAATAAGTTTCACCATAACTGGATAGACTCTCAAATATCATACTTATGCTGTCTGGTGTGATAAATTTTTTCGATGCCGATACAAGGCTTTGGTTAAAAAAATTAAAATCAGTATCGTTAGAATCATGCAGTTTAATATTTTCATAGCATGAAATTTCAGACCATACATCGTCGGGCGTCCTTCTTGAATTAAAAATAGAAATCTTAAACTGTTGATGGGTATCAATGATGTATTTTAAATTATCTCCTAATACTCTTTTTTCAAACGGCACATTTTTTATTGGACCTCCAATGCATACAACAAGTTTATTATTTTCAGGTTTAACGAGGGATGTTTTACAAAGACTGCCTTTAAACAACAAAGAGTTTGTAGGCATTTTTCTGTCGTGGTAGTCATGTTCTGGGGCTACTATTACATCAAACTTTTTAGCATTAAAAGTTGGCCTAAGAACAGCGATAAGAGTAGTGTTATGAGAGTTAGAGAGAAGTTTTTTTTGTTGCAGTAATGCTTTATGCGCTCTATGGCCAACCCCAATTAAAATAAGTCTATTTGAACTTGGTTTAAGTTTATCTATGTTATCTATAGAGCATTCTGACGATGCACAATTAAACTCATTAACAAGGGATTGTAAGAGAATATTTCCTTGGTTAGAATGACCTGGCCTTTGGTCAAATATATGAATAACTTCCATGCAATTGTTACATTTTTGTTTTACTAATGCCTTAAATTAACTCTACTATTCTACTATGTCCAAACTTAAGTTTCGCTCGATATTTCTCTCAGATATTCATTTAGGCTCAAAAGGGTGTCAATCAAAGCTCCTGCTTGATTTTTTAGATAAGCATTCCTGTAAAAACTTATTTTTAGTAGGAGACATCATAGATTGCTGGAGATTATCTTCAAAACTTTATTGGCCGCAAGAACACAGCAATGTATTTAATAAGTTCTTATCGATGTCCAAGGAGGGCACAAAAGTATTCTTTATTACCGGCAACCATGATGACTTTTTAAGGAGATATCAACCTCTTCAATTAGGTAATATCGAATTAACTGAAGAATATGAATATCAAACTCTCAAAAATAAAAAAATGTTAATCATACATGGGGATCAATTTGACATTGTCACTACCTATGGAAGGCATTTGGCTTTGTTGGGAGATTGGATTTATCAGTTTTTACTTGTCTTGAACCGCTACCTTAATTTCTTTAGATCAAGGCTTGGGTATGGTTACTGGTCTCTTTCAAATTATTTAAAACAGAAAGTTAAGGGTGCAGTAAATTTTATGTCTGATTACGAGATAAATGTTTCAAAAGAGTGTCAACGCAGAGGTTTTGATGGTGTTGTGTGTGGGCATATTCATAAAGCAGAAATTAAAAAAATTGAAACTTCTACTTACATGAATTGTGGTGATTGGGTTGAGTCATGTACCGCTCTCATTGAAGATGAATCTGGAGATTTTAAAATTATCAAATGGGCTGACGAGCAAAGAGAAAAAATAAAATTACTCAAAGCCTCATGAAGATTTTAATAATTACAGATGCTTGGTTTCCTCAGGTTAATGGAGTTGTCACCACATTGTCTAATGTTGCTTATCAGCTAAGATTAAAAGGCCACACGGTTGATATTATTGATCCATCAAGATTTAAAACACTCCCACTTCCTGGATATCGTGAGATAAGAATTAGCTTAAATCTAGTTGAATTGAAAAAAATTATTAAATTTAATAGGTACGACGCAATCCACATAGCCACTGAAGGACCACTTGGCTTAATGGCGAGATATTTATTAATTAAAAATAACCTTTCATT
>CAJWWR010000041.1 GCA_913048245.1 uncultured Prochlorococcus sp.
GAAAGATTATATTGAGTGAAGACATTCCGGCGAGACATCATGACGTTGTATTGTTGGGATTGTACTCTGATTACCTTCAGTATGCTCATAGTAGAGTAATAGATGAACTTAGAACTTGTGAAGTAAAAGTTGCCTATTTAAATCAAATTAGTAATACAAGATTAGCTAATTTATATGAAGGACAATGCGATAGCCTTTTCAAAGGTAAGTTATTAGTTCTTAGATAAAATTATAAACTCATGATGGCACTTTCAAGGATGGTGCCATCATTATTCTTTAGCTGAATATCCAAAACATCTTCTTTGATTACTAGAATTCCATAATTGATTTCTTTGTGAATTCTGCCCTGCATTAATTTATCAGTCTCATTGTCACTGCTTCCTGGCTTATTTAGGCTTGAGGCAGTTATTTCAATTATTTTTTTGTTTTTATAAATTGCACCACGATGCCTATCTCCTGAGAGTATAAGTACATTTTTTTTACGTTGTAGCAAATTGATTAATTTCTCTCTTTCATGAGGAAAGTTAGCCCATTTTTCATACCCATGCTCAGTAGCAAGAACTTGTATTGATGAAAGAATTATAAACATCTCAGTTTTAGGATCATTTAATTCATTTTCAAGCCAAGACCACTGGGAGATTCCTAAAATTGAAGAGTTAAGGTCATTATTGGGTTGCCGATTTGTTCTTGAACCCAATAAATTTGATCTAAAATATCTAGTATCTAGACCAATAACTTTAATTTTATTTTTCTCAATAATGTAGTCTTTGGAAAAATACGTTCCTTCTCTACTTCTTCTTGGATCATTGGAAGGTACATCCCAGAAATCCATAAAAATCTTCTGAGTTAATCGTTTATGTTTATACTCTGAACCGCCATCATTTTTACCATAGTCGTGATCATCCCAAATAGCTAACTTTTCTAGTTCATTAAGCCATCTTGGAAATCTCCTGGCTTGAAGTTTATATGCTTTAACCAATTTCTTAGTATCTCCAGATGGAACATCGCCATAAACGTTATCCCCCAAGAAAATAAACTTATTAATATTTTCGTCCGCAATTGATTTCCAAATTTTTTGAGGATACCTTTGATCTAAACATGACCCAAAACCAATTTTTGTATCTGAACTTACATTAATAGTAAAAAATATAAATATTAAAAAAGGTGATAAAAATTTGATGGCTGGCATTAACACTTATTATATAACTGATATATCCTTCACTAAATATGAAAAAAATAATTCTATGTCTTCTTGTTCTTGTCAGTTGTACTGATAATACAAGTGTTGAGTCCCAGAATTTAAACCAATTACTTAAACCTAATTTTGAATACCGCTTTGTTGAGATGCAATGTCAGTTTAGGTCTTCAAACAATTTAGCTAGCCTTGAAAGACTGATTCCAAGAATTAAAGAAGTACTTCCTGAAGAAATATCTATGACAGTGGCATTTAGATTCATCAACGATCAAGTAGACACAAAATCATTTTATGTATGGTTGAGGAGCGATCCAAATTCAAACAATGAAACTAAGATTGATATTATTAATGAGGTAGCTAATTGTAATGTCCGTAATACGAGTACTAATTTTGGCTTTGCTGTAATAAATTTTGATCCCAATCAAACACTTGAGGATTCCTACATTACTGAAGTTATCTATTGTAATTACATTGATGGCAATTCTTTTCCAACGCTTAATTTTGCTATTCAGGATTTAGAATATTTTTTTCCAAAAGATCAAACTTATAAGGCCTATTATCAGGAAGGTGATTTACAAGGTGAGTTTGTATGGATAAATCAATTTGAAAGCATTCAAGAATACAAATCTTTTTTTGAGGAATTTAATTTAGATGAGAATAGTAATATTATATTTACAGGGTTCACTTCTAAAGCTAATTGCTATTCGTCGAACCTATTTCAAACCTATAGGATTTAATTATGCGCAAATATTTTTTATTTTTACTAATACCAATAATGCTTAATGCTGATACAGAAAGAAAAGTCTCTGACTTGTCAGTAGAGGAGCTTAAAAATTTAGTCTCTGAAATAGTCGAAGACTCGATTGAAAAATGTGAGGTTACTGGAACCATGGAGGGTAGGTCTAAGTTAAACCTTAAAGTGGAGGGTACGGTAATAGGCAAGATGGAATGCAATTTCGATAAAAAAAATGTAGATGAGTAAACTCAATTTGAGTTTGTTATCAATTCAACTTATGTAAAATAATTACTTATATAAGAAAAAAAGGAGCTCTTATGAAATTAAATTATGTATTAGGTTTTTTAGCAGCAATCTCATTGAATATTTCTGCTGAAATTTGGAAGGATTACTCTCCAAGTGAAGAGATTGTGGAGATGACTGTAGTTAAGGTTAAGGCAAACTATGTTGATGATTATCTTGTAAATCTTAAATCAACATGGGTTGACTCTCTTGAAGTTCAAAAGAAGCTTGGCCACATTATCAGTTATAACGTATGGACGGCGGAAACTGCAGGGACTACTCCCAATGTGTTTCTAACAGTTCGATATAAAAATGCTGCAGCGAGAGAACCTAATAAGGGTAGATATGAGGCATTTATTAAAGAGTGGAGAAAAGTTCTCTCAGAAAAAGAGCAACGAAATATTGCTTCTGGTTATGATGATATGAGAGAGATAGTTGACTTGGTGGTCTTAAGAGAAGTTATTTATAATTAATTCTTGCTTAGGGTAGGGAGCCTAGCTCCCTCCCTAATTATGTTTTCCTATCTCCCAACCAAAGTCAGATAAGTAATTCCTTGAATGCTCAATGGCACCGTCTTCTAGTTTTGTCCCCATTATGTCATTCCATCGATTTAAAAATCCAAACAGTGCAATTACACCTATTATTTCAATAACATCATTTTCTGACCACTCATCAAGTAACATCTTTTTAAGCTGATCATCCTCTTGAATTGGGTTGATGCTACTTAAATGAGTAAACTTCAAAGCAATTTTTTCTTTTTTGGAGAATAAGTCACTGTTTTCATAATCCCATACAGCATTTAGCCGTTCGTCAGATGATCCGTATCTTTTTGCTGCAAGACTGGTATGGGCTTGACAGTATCGACATCCTGCAGCACTACTCGAAATAAATGCAATCAACCTTTTAAATTCTGGCGTTAAAGTTCCATTGTTCTCCATTACCGCTTTATTTAAATTTATAAATGCAGCAGCAAGATTTGGTTTTTTTTGCATTGTAAGAACTGAGTTAGGGCAAAAACCTAATGTTTCATTAAAAAATTCTGCTAATTTTTTTGTTTTTATATCGCTTAGCTCGTCTAATGGCTTTATAATTGACAACGTTATCACCTATTAAGTTATTAGATTATTTAATCATGAATAAACAAGAATTAGTTGAGGTATTTAAAGATCTCCATCCTGAGGATACATCTGGAGAAATCATCGGAGAGGTTTATCTTGATGATGGAACAAAAATTCAAACAGATTCGATTCGAATAGATATGGATGGGGGTAGAATTATTTTGGCATCTAAAAAATCGAATATGCATGCAATCAACAATAAAAATTGGATTCAAGAATTAATCTTCTATAAGAATAAAAAGCTTAAATCTGCTTAGAAATCCTTTACTTGAGCATATAGCTTTTTAATACCATTACTCACAGTTTTTGTAAAAATAAATGGTAAAAATGCATGAATTATTCCTACAACTCCAAGAATAATTAAGACAACGGACATTCTCAGAACTCTTATTGAATGAGATAGGAAACCTATTTTTGAGTTCTTAAGGTGATGTATGTCAAAAAACATACTGCTATTATATAACAGTAATGAGTAATATAAGGCGCGTTGAAAAGTTTAAGGAGTTGCTAAAAAAAATCCTTAAGGAAAAAGAATCAAAAAAGAAAGGAAACGTAATTAAGTTTCCTACAAAACGTCAATAGTATTACTCCAGATTAATTTAAAATCTCTTGAGACAAACTTAGCTTTGTTATTGTCTAGCTTTATAACATCTGTATAAATTATTCCCATATCAAGTTTTTTTGTTTGCTCACCGTCTTTAAAAAGATGACTCGCAATGCAATAGGTTTTTCCGCTATAAGTATCATCAATCCATTCTCCATTGATGTTCCCAATAAAGTGCATTGTCTGTATGAAGTTTTTATCAAGCTCTTGCATTGCAAACATAAACTCTTCAAGTGAATTAATTTCATACATACCTGTCATCTTGAAGTTAGTTTGCATTATTGATTTGAGTTCAGAAAAATTCTTTGAATCAATAATTTCAGCATAAAGATAGATGATTTCTTCTGCCTGATCATTGATGTTTTGTATGTCTTTTGCATAAATGATTCCAATTGACAGTGAGATTATGAGTGCTGAGACTAATTTAAGTTTGTTCATTTAACTACCTTACTTATTTCTCCTAGTACAAGATCCAATTGATCTGGTGATTGGCAAAAATTAATTGGGAAGAACTCCACTTCATTCAATCCTGCATCCATTGAGAGCTGCAAACAATCAAGAGTTTTACTAAGGTCAGGAATATTATCTTCGTTAAGCTGTGTTGGTAATTGGCCTCTTATTCTTGGTATCTCTGATCGATCAGCCTTCTTAAAGGCATCATGTAAGAGCTCTGAACCATTTTTTATAAAATCAGGTGATGTTTTAATTGGTATCCAGCCATCCCCAACAGCAGAAATTTTATTTGCATTCTTATCAGTCATCTTTACACCAAACAGAATTGGGATTTCTTTTTGTTTAATTTCAGGTTTACACCAAATATCACTAAATTCAAAAAACTTACCTTTAAATGAAACAGGATTAGGGCCATGCAATAACTTTATTACATCTAGGGTTTCCCAAAACCTATCTTCCTTTTCATCAAAGGAGATGCCTGCAACATCATATTCTTCTTTTTGCCATCCTAGACCTACTCCAAGCTCCAACCTTCCATTAGAAATAGAATCGAGTGTACTTAGTGTTTTAGCCAACACAGCAGGATTTCGCAAAGGTGCAATAATTATTGCAGTTGCTAATTTGATGGTTGATGTATGGCTTGCAATCATTGTCAAAGTTGTCAGGGGTTCAA
>CAJWWR010000042.1 GCA_913048245.1 uncultured Prochlorococcus sp.
GATTTATCATAGATTAATATGTATTTATTCATTAAGCAAAAATTGATAGGAATTTTGCAAGTTCATTTAGCTATAATGATTAAAGAATTAAGATTTTATTTTGGCTAAGAGATTAACCGAATTACAAAAAAAAGACATCATAAAATCTTTTGTGAATGGCATGGAAATAAAAGAAATTTCAAAAAAATATAATTATTCATCACAAACCATTTCAAAACAAATAAAAAATATTTTAGGCGAAGATGAATTTAAAAACCTAAAGTTGATAAACTCTCGAAGGAATAAAGATAAGAAATATATAATAGACTCTAATTTCAAAGAAATCGAAGTCTCTTCAAAAGATAAAAATTCTGAAGTTGAAGATTTAGCACAAACTCAACAAAAATCTAATGAGAATTCAAACCCGAATTCCTTTTTTGAAGTGATACCTTTAATTGAAGGGGTTGACTTAAGTAATCAAAAAGATATAACTTCAATCCCAATATCAGATATTGAACTACCTGAAGTTGTTTATATTTTGGTTGACAAAAAGATCGAATTAGAGCCGAAAAAGTTGAAAGATTTTCCTGAATGGAGTTTTATGCCTGAAGAAGATCTAGAAAGAATGACCTTGAAAATTTATTCAGATCAGAAAAATGCAAAAAGAACATGTTCAAAGGATCAAAAATTAATTAAAATTCCTGATTCAAATGTTTTCTCAATTGCATCAAAGCATTTAAAAGCAAAAGGGATATCAAGAATTATTTTTGAAGATGCTTTATTGTCTATTTGAAACTTTAAGATTTTTTGTTTTCAACATAAAAAAAAGTAAATTGCCATAAAACGATCCAGAAACAAAACTTGAACCTGCAATGAAACCAACTGGTAATTCTATAGTATTAAAAAAATAAAAATCTACACTTTTTTTTTCATGATTATTCTGAATTCCTAAAAGTAAAATAAAGAATAAGGTTAAGTTAAAAACCAAGGAAAATATACTAGATATTAGAAAACTAGGCATAAATATTATCTCCATTTTTGAAATCATTTTTTATTATCAAATTATAAATTTCTTTTTTTGGTTTGCCTGACTTTTTTGCTAAATAATTTGAGGCGGCAGAATGACTTAAACCTGCATTAATCAAAGACAATAGGTCATTTTTAAGAGAATGATTTGAGCTCTGATAATCCTTCCCTGAGGGTTCTTTCGCTCCTATAACAACAGTAAATTCTCCTTTAGGTTCAATACCTTTTAAATGATTAATTACCATATCAAAATTATAACCAAGATGTTGCTCAAATCTTTTTGTCATTTCTTTCATGACAACAACATTTCTATTATGTTCACATATTAATTTTAAATCAACTAACAACTTCAAAACTCTTTTAGGCGATTCATATATTACAGATGCACAATTATTATTGGATATCTCCTCTAATTTATAATTTCTTTCCTTACCTGTTTTGGGGATGAAACCGTAAAATTTAAACTCAGATGTTGCAATTCCACTGCTTATTAAAGCATTTATCACTGCGCAAGGGCCTGGGATGCAAATCACATCGAAATTATTTGCCTTCGCTTCTTTTACAAGCCTTTCGCCTGGATCACTTATGAGAGGCATTCCCGCATCAGAAACTAATGCTATCGAATCTCCATTATTTAATTTTTCAATTAATGACTCTAACTTTTCAAATGAATTATGTTTATGAAAACTTATTAACTTATTTTTTATATCGAGATGATTAAGCAGTTTGCCTGTGACTCTTGTGTCTTCGCATGCAATTATAGAAACTTTTTTAAGTATATTAACTGCTCTAAATGAAATATCATTTAGATTACCAATTGGAGTTCCAACTATATATAGAACACTTTCTTCAGGCTCAGGTTTTCTATGAGAGAATAGGTCTTGGGTGTGTTTCATTAAAATGGTTTGTTTACCTCAAGGTGTTCATCAAGAAGAGTTGCTTGATTTTATTAAGGAAATTGGTTGGGATGTATCGAGCATATTGAAGTCCTATAACCAAAATATAAAAAATTCTGATGAATTTCAAAAGAAATTAAAAATTATAAATCTAGAGAGTGGACCAGTTACTTCCGCTGATCAAGAGATAAGTGAATTTATTAAGAAAAAAATCAAATCCAAATATCCAAATATTAATTGGGATTATTTGTCAGAAGAGGATGTGAAAGATAATGCAAAGATTGATTTACAAAGTAAGTGGGTATGGATTATTGATCCACTCGACGGTACAAAGGACTTTATCAAACAATCAGGCCAATATGCCATGCACTTAGCTCTGGCTTATGAGAAAGAAATAATACTTGGGCTTGTTCCCATTCCAAGCAAGAATCAATTATGGATATATCTACAAGGGAAAGGTACATGGTACGAGACCCCGCATTCAATTCATAATATTCAAATTAATAAGGCTTCATTAGCTTTGCAAGATTTAACTATTCTTACTAGCAGAAGTCATGTTAGTCCATCATTTAAACGATTATTGGAAAAGCTATGCCCAAAGAAAGTTATCGGATTAGGTAGCGTAGGTTATAAAATAGTATCAATTCTAAGTGGTGAGGCGGACGTTTATATTTCTTATTCTTCTATGAATGGATCATGTCCAAAGGATTGGGACATGGCCGCACCTTTTTCATTAATTAAAGGCGCTGGTGGTAGATTTACTGATATAAACTCAAATGACCTAAGTTTCTTAAAAGGTGAGAACTTTGAACAAAGAGGCATCTTAGTAGCTTCTATTAATCAAAATCACGAAGAAATTTGTAAGGAAATTCTAGATTTAGTTAATAATTAATATCCTTAAGTTAAAGGAGCTACTGGAGTTGGTGTAGGTTCTGGGTAGTTCATCCCATTATTTTGGGAGACACCTCTTAGTGTGAGGTTAATTCTTCCTCTACTGTCAATCTCTCTTACTCTTACAGTAACATCATCACCTTGTCTTACGACATCCTCAACTCTCTCGACTCTGGCTTCAGATAACTGAGATATGTGAATCATCCCCTCTTTGCCAGGAAGAATCTCTACGAACGCCCCAATAGGAATAATCCTCGTTACAACACCTGAAAAAATTTCACCCTCATGCACTTTTCTGGTAAGTCCCTCTATTATCTTTTGAGCTTCCTCAGCTGCCGCACCATCATGGGAAGCTATCGTTACGATACCTCCATCCTCTATATCAATTTTTGTATTTGTTCTTTCAGTAATACCCTTAATAGTTCTGCCTCCTGGACCAATAACTGTACCAATGAGCTCAGGGTCTATTCGGAAGCTAAGTAATCTTGGAGCATGAGGGGATAGTGTTTCTTGAGGCTTATCAATAGCTTCTTGCATTTTCTCGAGAATATGAAGTCTCGCAGGCAAGGCCTTATTAATCGCTTCAGCAATTACTTTAACTGGCAACCCAGTTATTTTCATATCCATTTGTAGGGCAGTAATCCCTTTTTCGGTTCCTGCGACTTTAAAATCCATATCACCAAGGAAATCTTCAATACCTTGAATATCTGTTAATATACGAACCTCTTTACCTTCTTTAATTAATCCCATCGCAGTCCCACTTACAGGCGCTTTTAGTGGTACGCCAGCATCTAATAAAGAGAGAGTACTACCACAGACAGATCCCATAGAAGTAGATCCATTGGAGCTTAATACTTCACTAACGACCCTTAAAACATATGGGAAGGTTTCTTTCCCAGGTAATACAGGAATAAGAGCTCTTTCTGCAAGTGCACCATGTCCGATCTCTCTACGGCCAGGAGTTCTCATTGGTCTTGTTTCACCTACTGAGTATGGAGGAAAGTTGTAATGATGAATGTATGTTTTTTCTGTACTTGGATTAAGGTCATCCATTTCCTGTGCATCACTAGGCGTTCCTAAAGTTGTGGTTGATAAAACTTGTGTAAGCCCTCTTTGGAATAATGCTGAACCATGTACCCTTTTAGGCAATATGCCTGCAGAAGCACTAATTTTTCTAACCTCATCTAAATTTCTCCCATCTACTCTTTTACCTTCATCAAGAATTTGTGATCTCATTAATTTCTTTGTTAATGATTTAAATTCAGAGGATAGTTGATTTTCATTTTCAGAAGTGATTTCTTTAACCGGATTATCATCTTTCAAAGATTCGATAGAAGAAGTTAAATCCACTTTGATATTTTCAAGTTCTAGATCTCTCTCTTCTTTCGAGAAATCAAATTTCTTAAGAGTCTCGTTAATTTGCTTACTACAATTTTTCTCAATAAATTTTAAAAGAGTATCATCAACTTTTGGTTCAGTAGGTTTGACTTGTTTGATACCTAATTCTGTTAGTAGTGATTCTTGCGCTTTTATGAGTTCAGTTACTGCCTCATATCCAAAGTCTATTGCCTCGATGGTGTCTTGTTCGGACAACTGATTTGCTCCAGCTTCTACCATCACAACTCCATCTGGAGAACCTGCAACTACAATATCTAAGTCTCCTTTCTCGATCTCACGGTAACTAGGATTTAAAATGAAGTCATCTCCAATTAGACCAACTCTTACAGCAGCCATAGGACCGTAAAAGGGTATTTCTGCTAGTAAAGTGGCAATAGAGGCTCCTGTTACAGCTAGCACATCTGCTGGGACTCTCTCATCAAGTGAAAGGCAAGATGCAACGATCTGTATCTCATCTCTCATCCAGCTAGGGAATAGGGGTCTCATCGGCCTATCAATGAGTCTTGATATTAAAGTTGCCCGCTCAGGAGGCCTACCCTCCCTTCTCATGAAGCCACCAGGTATCCTTCCTGCTGCATAAAGCTTTTCTTCGTAATCGCAAATTAACGGGAGAAAATCACTAGGTTCTTTTTTCTTTGTTTTTGTTGCAGTAACTAATAGAGATGTGTCTCCACATTCAATCATTATTGCTCCATTGGCTTGAGGTGCATATAGCCCTGTAGTTAGTCGTATCTCTCGTCCGTCAAACGTGATCGACTTATTTTGTCCTTCCACTTTTT
>CAJWWR010000043.1 GCA_913048245.1 uncultured Prochlorococcus sp.
TATTGCCTTATCAACAATTACTCCATTAGGTTCTAAATAGAGGATTTGATCTTCTGTTTCTATTTCATCAGATTCAAACAAAGAATCTAAACTGCCAAAAATACCCAAAGTGATGAGCATTAAAAGAAGAACTGTAAAAATATTTAGAAACACTCTTCTAAATTTTCCAAGAAGATTGTCTACAAATGTGATTATACTTTTAGCTTTTTCCATAATTTATCCTATTTATTAAAGTTATTTGTTGAAAAAATTTGTTCAACAGGAGTGTTAAAAAATTTACCCAGCTTGAGTGCCAATGGCAAACTCGGGTCAAATTTACCATTTTCAATTGAATTAATTGTTTGTCTACTAACGTCCACAGAACTACCTAAATCTGCCTGACTTAAACCCATTTGCTCTCTTAATTGCTTGATTGAATTATCCATTAACCAATAAATTTATTATGGAATCTATATCCACCAATAATTGTCCCAAGGACAAATCCAAGAAAATACTCGTAAAAAGTTACTTGATAATCAATATATGGAGACAGGATAGAAATAAGAAAACCAACAAAAAGAAAGCCGATAGCTCCATTGCTAAGTACAAATTCATTATATCTGTTGAGAAATTCATCTTGTGTTGCAAAAAATTCTTTATATAACCATGCAGCTATCAGCATAAAAGTTAGTGATAAGACTCTGACGATAACTAAAACTGGAGATGGTGAAACTTCCTGACTTACTTCAATACCAAGTCCACCTACTGCAGCCAGATGAACGCCAAAAAGAAGAGCTCCTGCAAAGAGAAAGACATTACATAGTATGTATTTGCTTTTTGCATCTTTATCTAAAGATTTAAGCTCTATCCACATTCCTTTATGGGTAATCTTGGCCATATGAAAGAATTAAATATTAAATTAAGCTAATTAGAAGCGGTAAAAACTTCAATGCAAGTGCAGAGAAGCACCATATCGTTAGGGTTATTAAAATAATCATGTAGCTATGTTATGTCAAGTATGCTTGACATGTCAATTGCTATTTATATTTTTTGGTCCATATAAAGCATTAATAAAAGCTAAAACAACTAAAACAAGTTCAGTAATATCAAAAGGTAATGGATTTGGAACACCAAAAACTCGTAAGCTTGAGAACATGAAATAAAGCAAGAGTATAAATGCATAGGATTGATAGCTTCTAATTGACTTTTTGTAGAGAAAAAAAGAAAAACACAAAAGAGGAATTGCCCAAAAACTAAATATTAATAAGGGCAGTTTATATAGGATCAAGATTACAAGTTTGTTAATAATTAAGAGAAAAATTATTAACAAGCTAGAAGAAGGGTATTGAAAAAAGCTAAACATGTCTCAAAATAGGTTTGATGCGAAATTTTATAAAAATATTACCACTTTTTGTACTCTTTTATTCTTGCAGTTCAGGCGATATCCATTTTAATAAAGCAAATAGCCAATTCAAGAATGATCTTGATGAAAGCTGGATAGTCATTAATTATTGGGCCGACTGGTGTCCACCATGTTTAAAGGAAATGCCAGAACTAGTTAATTTTGCTCAATCAAATCCTGACATTGAAGTATTTGCATACAATTTTGATCGCCTCGAACCAGAATACTTAGATCCTTTGATATTAAGATTTGGAGTTGATATTCCATCAATAACTTCCCACCCAAGAGAGGTATGGGGCATAGAATCTCCAGCAATTTTACCTGCAACATATTTTATTAAACCAGGAGGAGAGGTTGTGCTAAGTCTTCTTACTCCTCAGACTGAGGCAAGTTTGCAGGAACATCTTGATAGTCTGCAAGGAGATTCATAGGGAAATCTTTGTTTAATACTATTTCTGGATTGATTCGATTTCCATTCATGTAAATTACCCAATGAAGGTGAGGTCCGGTGACTCTTCCAGTAGAGCCAATTTCACCAATTAAATCACCTTTTTTTACAAAATCTCCAACCGCTCTATGACTTTTACTCATATGGCTATAGGAAGTAAAAACATTACTTCCATGATCTAAAACGATAATGTTGCCACTATAAAAAAAGTTATCGACTAGAACTACTTCTGCATCCAAGGGTGCAACAATAGGATCTCCATCAAACCCATCCAAGTCTAAGGCTAAATGAGGGGCTCTTGGAAGATCATTTATAAATCTCTTTTTACCAAAACCACTAGTTACGGCTCCTTCAACTGGCCTTAAAAATCTTAAATCACTCAAAATAAAATTACTTTTTTTTGTAAGAGCTGACTGTAATAATTTTCTCTCTTTAGCTGCTCGCTCTTGATCTGACGAGGAAGGATTTACAAGACTATCATTCTCGATTGTGATTCGAGATTCTCCATAATTTACTGGCAAAACTTTTATTTCTTTATCATCTATTTTTATAACTTTTTCTTCTAAGACATAAGGCATACCAGCAATTACATAACTTTTTCCATCTATTTCAAATAGAAGATAATCATTTGAAATATACTCACTGGAAACAGGTAGTGCAAAAATACCTCCAGAATCTCCCTCATATGAAACGGCAAATATGGAGCTTGAGAATAAAAATAGGGCTAAAAATTTAAACATTCTTCTTTCTTACTTTTGCTTCAAATGATCCCTTGGCTAACTTAGCAGTTATTTCTTCGCCTTCGTTAATTTGTGCAGAATCTTTAATTACATCTCCTTTTGTATTTGTTATTAAAGAATATCCTCTATCAAGGACATTCTGCGGATCAATTGATTTTATAACTTTTTCATAAGTAACAAGTCTTGATTGAGAATTGCTTAGGAAAGTTTGAATGGAAGTCTTCAAAGATTGATGATTTTTTTGCAAAGAATTTTTGTTATCAAGAATTAAATATTTAGGGTTTTCTATCATTAAAGAGTTTGTATTTTCTTTGAAGGACAATTTAGAGTCCAAAATTTTTTGCTTAACAAGCATTTTTATTTTTTCATAAGCCGACGTAAGAACTCTATATTGCTCTCTTATTGCATGGGCTGGATGTTTTAAATGAGAGCTCTGATAATCAAGGGTCTGATTTTTATCTCTTAAGATATTTTTGATATTAGACACCAAATCTTTTGATATTTCTGAAAGCTTTTCGATAAGATTAAAATTAAACTCACTTACAATTTCTGCAGCTGCAGTTGGAGTGGGGGCTCTGAGATCCGATACAAAATCAGCAATCGTAAAGTCTATTTCGTGGCCAACACCAGAAATGATAGGAATTTCAAAGTTAAATATTTCCCTAGCTAAATCTTCATTATTAAAACACCATAAATCTTCTATTGAACCTCCGCCTCTGCATAAAAGAACGCAATCAATCTTATCTGAGGAGTTATTGTTATAATTTTGTATTCTTTTAAAGGCTTCAATGATTGTCTCTGATGCATTTTCACCTTGAACTGTTGCAGGACTAACAGAAATTTTCATACTAGGAGCTCTTCTTTCAATCGTTGATAATATATCTTGTAACGCAGCAGTTGAAGTAGAAGTAATAACAGCAACATGTTTTGGTGCTTCGGGAATAGGAAGTTTATTTGCATCATCAAAGAGGCCTTCATCTTTAAGTTTGCTCTTAAGCTTTTCAAACTCCTGCATTAGATTTCCTTGGCCAGCAAGAATCATTTTCTTAGCAATAAGCTGATAATTTCCTCTTTGAACAAATAGACTTATATTTCCTGAGACAATGCATTCATCACCATCTTTGGGATTGAAATTAAGGCCCATGTTGCTCCCTTTAAACATTGCACACTGAATTGAACCTTCATCATCCTTCAGAGAGAAATAAATATGACCAGATGCTGGCCTTGCTAAATTTGAGATTTCTCCAATAACTGAAACAGCTGGAAAGTTACTTTCTAGGAGGTATTTCGCAGATCTATTTAATTCCCCAACTGAGATTATTTCATTATTCTGCTCTACAATATCTTTGTCCATGAACAGAGTATAGCTAGATGTTAAAAAATTTACAGGGAGCAAATTTCTTTTTAATACTGTCCCTAGGAGCAATGTTGATAGGATTCGCGCCAGTATTTGTAAAGTGGAGTGAGCTTTCTTCTTCAGCTATATTATTTTGGAGAATGTTTCTGGCATTACCAATGCTAGCCATTCTTAATTATTTTCTTAATAAGACTTTTATTTTTAAGGTCAAAAATAAAAATACTATTTTATATACCGCAATAGCTTCTCTTGCATTCACAACTGATCTAATTCTTTGGCACTACAGTATGAATATAACTTCAGTTTCAAATGCAACGATAATTGTGAACTCTGCTCCAATATTTGTAGCTCTTTTTGCCTATATCATTTTCAAGGAAGTGCCCGCAAAAGGTTTCGGTGTTTCTTTTTTAATAACTTACCTGGGAATAACTGGACTAATTATTTTTTCTAGTAATTATGCAAATGGAAAAATAATTGGAGATTTATTATGCATCATAGCCGCTATTGGCTATGGAATATATTTGTTAATAATTGCCAAGCTTGGAAAAGAAACACCCCTTAACTTAATATTTTATACAACTCTTTTCTGCTGCCTTTTTTCAATTATTCCAATGATGCTAGATTCAGGAGTTAATTTTCCAAAATCAAATTTTGAATGGATTAATTTATTTTTGCTTGCTCTAGTTTGTCAATTTGGCGGCCAGTTTTTAATAACATTTGGTATTGGAAAGATCTCACCATCAA
>CAJWWR010000044.1 GCA_913048245.1 uncultured Prochlorococcus sp.
AATTAGCAAATATCGAGAATTTTGCAGATGCATTCGTTAGGCCATTGCATCTTCCGTTCCCAATATTTTTGTCTTATGTTGCTGCATTTTCTGAAATAGGAGGAAGTTGGCTCCTAATTATTGGATTAGCAACAAGATTTGGTGCTCTTGCAATAATGGGCACTATATCTGTAGCTATTTACCATGCACTTGTTACTTCGGGTTTTAATATTTACTTATTAGAACTTCTTCTTCTATATTTTGCATCTTCATCATGTATAGCACTTTCCGGTCCTGGTATCTTTTCAATAGATGAAGTAATTATAAGGATTTTAAAATCTGAAGAAGATCCCGTCTCTGAAGAATTTAGAAAAAATAAATCTCAGAAAACTAACAAAAAAGAAGATCTAACTAAGAAGAAAGTAGGTTTCTTCCAATTCCTTCAGTCGAATGTATTGTCTGACATTTAAAGTTAGTTAATTTGGATAAAGTCTTTTTATTGAGGATTCTCTTTTTTTCATCTCAAGAAACTTCTCGTATTTTATTTTTAACGTAGCTTCAATCAAGCTGATGAAAAGACCAATAGCTGTTATCCAGGTAAAGATAATAAGCTGATTTTGAAAAGTTAAACTAGATGACATACTAATTTTTACCCATAACTTAATTTGACTTAAAAAGTTTTATTTTCAACTGTTTAGAAATAAAATAGAAATATTTAGGGATTTAATTCAATTTGAGACCAATTCTGATTTTTTTCCCAACTATATCTTTTATGATTTGGAACCGTTAATTCAAGTAATTCAGTACTTTCAATATTGACACGAATAACAAGAAAATTTGAAGGTTTATTAGATATGTTAAACATGTGCTTGCTACATCGTCTCTCTAATTTTCTGCCTGGATGAGGCCAATACCATTGCTCTTTTGATTTATTTGAAAGTTTTTTCCAGTAATTGTTATTATTCTCAATGAATTCTGCTTTACCTCTAAATCTAAATTGTGATTTGCTTCTTAAGAAAAGCCATAAAATTTCTACATTATTATTAATTGTAATTTCTTTTGTTTTTTGACTTCTACCATCAGTAAATATAATCATGGAATTGCTTCCTATCCACTCTCTGAAAACTACTGTTCTTACTCTGGGTTCATTGTTTAAGTTTGTTGTCGCTAATTGAACCCATCTACTCGAGGGAATATTACCCTCCCTTTTTATTGCTGATTTTAATAATTCTCTCCACTGGGGTATATCATTATTTTCCATAAAATTTTGGTAATAATAAACCACTATTATTTTTATAATCGCCAAATTCTATATACTTAGATAATGATTTATCTTTTTTAAACATTCTTGGTAAGAATACAGCAAAGAAGAATAAGGCTAATACTAAAAATGGAATGAAGCTCCAAGATAATAAAGCAAAAGAGAAATATATAAGAATTTCACCTAGATAATTTGTATTTCTTATATTTTTAAAGAAGCCATCTTTAATAAGCCCTTTTCTTATTTGCAGGGTAAAAAACTTTTGCGCATCACTTGCGAAGTGAAGAAAAACGCCGATTATGTTAATAGAGATGCAAGCAGCAATAATAGGAATTGGAACGTTTTTCTTAGAAGATATAAGAATAAATGGCGCAATCCAATAACTACCCAGAAATAAAAAACCAATTAATGAAGTAATAGGATTAATTTCTTCTTTGAAATAAGGGTCTGGAAAAATCTTTTCTTTTAATAACCATAAAACACCATAAGTTCCATGAAGGGCAAGATATATGTAAGCGGCTAATGAAAAATTATTAAATAAGCCCATAAGGCTTAGAACAATTATTGGAGTTAAACCTTTATGTAGGTTTATAACTTGATTTAATTTCATTTATTATTAATCTAGACCACTCAGAAATTGTTCGTGGAAGAAAATATTGTTAAATTTCAAATTGAATAATGGGCGATACTGGAATTGAACCAGTGACCCCTACCTTGTCAAGATAGTGCTCTACCTCTGAGCTAATCGCCCTTATAATTTTCCTGAATTTAGAAAATTTACTCCTTAATTAAAATAGCAGTTAATGGAATCATTTTTTAATTAATTTAATTTTCCATCTTTCCCTTTTGGTTTTTTCTATTTCTAATATTTCTACTAAGCCTTTGTTCTCAAGTCTAATTTTATCCCCTATTTTGACTGAAATAGTTGATTTATTTGTCTTTTTGCCATTCAAGCTAAGTAGTCCATTTTTTATTCGATCACAAATTTTATTTCTAGACATTCTAAAGCCAGCAGAAGCTATAGCATCTAATCTCAAAGATGCTTCCACTGAATTAATGAACTTCTGTGTTCTTATTATTGGTTTGTTTAGTTCGTCTAAGCTCACGATTTTCAACTTTGTTTCTACATCTCTCAAGAAATATGTATTTTGATTTACAAAAGTGAAATTCTTCTTTGAAATAATCCCTTGTGCGCCTTTATCTCTTAATGTCCAGATATCCCCAATTTCTTTTTTAGATAGGTTAAATTGCAATATGAAATCCCTGAAATCAGACTGGTTTGCATTGTCAAATAAGAAATTGCCTCTTATATCAATACCCATTCCTGGAAAACTATTTGTTAGATCTACTGCCGATGGTGTAAGAGATTTTCTAAAACAGGCTACTTTTACTCTGCTTGAGTTTTCATAACCTCCATGTGAAAAGAATGAGATATCACTTAATTTTTTAAGCTGTTCCGAAAAGTCTTGAAAGATATAATCTTCCATGAAGCCAGTCCAATTGATATCCCAGTTTTTTAAAGCTAAGTTTGAGACTGTGATTAATTCTTCTAATTCTTCCTTATAAGCAAGATCTAATACAAAGTCTTCAACAGTAATCATTTAATTTTCAATCAAAATCTTTTCGTTAGAGTTCGATTGCTGAATTAATGCCCAAGGTAATTCAAAACCAATTTGATTCTCGATTAAAATTAGCCATCTACCCTCTTTATTGGCATTTAAGATGGGTCTTATTTCTTTGCTTCTATTAATGTTTATACTTGAGGAAGCTACAATACTCCCCAAATAGCCAGAGCCCATTCCTAAGAAACCGCCAAAAAGAATTTCTCCCAAATTGTTTAATCCAAGGAATGAGAAAGTTGACAAATTTGTCATATTTGAGAATGTCAGACCGGCAATAAAACCAAATGGCATAAGCCATGATCTCATGTAACGTTGTCTTATTTTCCGATCTAATTTTGGGTTGAGAATTCTCACGTTTTCTATCGCTTCAATTTCTGCAAGTTTGTCATTCTCTTTCATTGCCTCTATTTGTAAGGGAGTTATTTTTTCTTCGGTGGGTTTTACTATAATAACTTTAGATAATTTTACGGATTTTCCCTTGAATTCATGAAGGAGATTCACGCAATTTTGGAACTCCTCGAATATTAAAATGCATGTAGTCAACTTTTAAGCCTCAAATGTTGATTTCTTGATTGTATTTAATAAATCAAGATCTATTTACTATAGATAAGTAAAGTAGATAATTAAAGAACAAATCTTCAATGACTAAAGTTCTAATTACTGATCCAATAGATCAATCAGGAATTGATATCCTTTCCCAAGTCGCACAAGTCGATCAGAAGATAGGTATATCTGATTCAGATTTGGCTGAAATTATTAAAGATTATGATGCCCTAATGATACGCTCTGGTACGCAAGTAACCGAGAAAATTATCAATTCTTCAAAGAAATTAAGAATAATTGGAAGAGCAGGGGTTGGTGTTGATAACGTCGATGTAAAAGCGGCTACTCAGAAAGGTGTACTTGTAGTAAATTCTCCAGGGGGTAATACCATAGCGGCAGCTGAACATACCATAGCGATGATGTTAGCTCTATCAAGAAATATACCAGTGGCTCATACTAGTACAATTTCTGGTAAATGGGAAAGAAAGAATTTTGTTGGTAATGAACTATTCAAAAAAAGATTAGGTGTTGTAGGTTTAGGAAAAATTGGAACACATGTTGCAAAGGTTGCTAATGCTCTTGGTATGGATGTTGTTGGTTATGACCCATTTGTATCAAGTGAGCGAGCAATGCAATTACAGGTGAAATTATCAGAACTGGAAATTTTGTTCCAAGAATCTGATTATGTAACTCTCCACTTGCCAAGAACAGCTGAAACAGAAAATTTGGTAGACATGAAGATTTTAAAATCAATGAAGAAGCATGCCAAATTAATCAACTGCGCACGTGGTGGGATAATTGATGAAAGTGCATTGGCTGAGGCTCTTGAAAAGTCAATAATTGGGGGTGCAGCAATTGATGTTTTCTCAGAAGAACCTTTAAATTCTGACTCACCTCTTTTGAAAGTAAAAAAGAATTTAATTCTGACACCTCATTTGGGCGCATCTACCAGAGAGGCGCAACAAAATGTTGCTATTGATGTGGCTGAGCAAATAAGAGATGTTCTTTTAGGCTTATCAGCTAGAACAGCAGTCAATATACCTGGATTGAGTCCTGATATTATGGATAGCCTCAAACCTCATTTGCAATTAGCAGAAACCTTAGGACTGTTAATAACGCAACTTTCAGGAGGTCATATTCAAAAATTAGAACTTAAATTACAAGGGGAATTTGTGCAGCATCCCTCCAAGCCACTTATTATTGCAAGTTTAAAAGGACTTTTATCTAA
>CAJWWR010000045.1 GCA_913048245.1 uncultured Prochlorococcus sp.
ATAACTTAATATACATCCCAAAACCAATCATCCTCTCCATATTCTAATTCATCTAGTTTCTTATTTTTAAAACTATTTCCTGAGGGATGAGCGAGATTTTCTGCTTTTAATAAATCAGTTCTTCTTTCAGATGTTCTTTTAAACATTTGTTCATCATGCCATTCCTTAATTTTTTTATGGTTTCCACTAATCAAAACATCTGGTACTTCCATCCCTCTAAATATTCTAGGTCTTGTGTATTGGGGGTATTCTAACAAGTTCTTATTATGACTTTCATCTATTAAAGAATCAGGATCTCCTAATACACCTGGTAATAATCTTGATAAAGCATTAACAATAACCATTGCAGGTATCTCTCCTCCAGTCAATATATAGTCTCCTACAGATACCTCTTCGTCTGCTATTTCTCTTACTCGCTCATCAAACCCTTCATATTGTCCACAAATGAGTATTACCTGCTTGTATTTAGACCATTTTAAACAATCTTTTTGTTTCAGAACCTTACCTTGTGGCGTCATTAATAGAGTTAATGATTCTTTCGATTTCTTTATAGAGTCATGAGCTTTATATATGGGTTCTGGTTTTAATAGCATTCCAGAACCTCCACCATAAGGGATATCATCTACTTTTTTATATGAACCGATTCCATAAGACCTCAAATCATGCACTTTAATTGATATTAATTTATTCTCTATTGCTCTGGATATTACGCCAATATGATTTAGAACATCAAAAGACTTGGGGAATAAGCTGATTATTTCGAAACTTAAATTACTCATTTATTAATCCTCTTCATAACCAAACTCATTTAATTTTGATTCTTTTTTTCTCCAATTTGGTACAACCTTGACAAATAACTCCAGATAAATAGGTCCCTCGATTAATTTCATCATATTCTTTCTTGCTGAAGCACCTATTTCTTTTAGCATACCCCCCCCTTTACCAATAAGAATTCCTTTTTGACTTTTTCTCTCCACAATAATCGTAGCGAGTATTGCTGTAAGATCTCTTTTGTCTTTCCTTTCTATTATTTCTAGCTTTTCTATTTTTACAGCAACACTATGTGGAATCTCCTCTTTAGTTCTATATAAGACTTGCTCTCTAATTAATTCTGATAGAAGGATATTGAGAGGTTGATCACTAATTGTATCTTTGGGATATAGCATTGGTCCCACGGGCAAGAAGTTTTCAATTAACTTCACTAAGTCTTTACATCCTTCTCCTGTTATTGCACTTACTGGTAGGAAATGTACTAATTTGTCTTCAATTAGTTGATTGTATTGTTTCATACGCAATTTCTTGTCATTTTCCTCCAAGAGATCCCATTTATTAAGTACAGCAATAAATTTACCTTGACTTTTGTTTTTAATTAAAAAATCTCGTATATAAGAATCACCTCTTCCAGGTTGTTGATTAGAATCCAAAATAAGCAATAAAAGATCGACACCGCCTATTGCTGACTTTGCATTATTTACCAGTCTCTGACCAAGCAAATGATGTGGTTTGTGAATACCTGGTGTATCTATAAAAATTATTTGACTTGTTTGTGTAGTTAAAATCCCTTTCAATTTATTTCTAGTTGTTTGGGCTTTTGTAGAAGTAATAGCGATTTTTTGTCCAATTAATTTATTTACCAACGTTGACTTTCCTACATTTGGCCTTCCCAGCAGAGTTACAAATCCAGATTTATAATTATCCAAAGTACATTATGTATGCTTATTAAAATTCTGATCTAAAATGTCAAAAAAAACCATACAATCAAAAAAGCCGACCTTTATTCAAGCTATAAATATATCTAATAATTGGTGTCAAGAGTGGGAAGATGACCTTATAAGTGATGAGGTGTTGTCAGATCGAATTTCAGCACTTATTTCTTCTAAAACTGGCCTGAGAGGTTTTTTTGCTTTAACTTTATCGGATCCTAGTTGTACATTATTAGATAAATTACCCCAGTCAATTTTATTCATGTTCGTAGAGAATGGATTACCTATTGTCGAAATAATGTTTAAAAATCTTGTTATGAGTTCTGCCCAAATTATTAATCATAGAAGAGAAAAAAATACTGATTATGAAGAAAAATCAGAACAAATATCTGAAAGATGCGCTTTCATACTACAGAATTTAGATACAAAATTAGTAACAGAAGAAGCTCGGAGAGTTGTCAAAAATCTTGATCAGATGGGGAATACTTTTGATAATTCTGCTAAATATGATGAAGAGCAAAAGAAATTTATCCTTCAAAAAATTAATGATCTTGCAAAAAAAAAGGATCACTGTTAAGTGATCCTTATAACATTAAATTTGCAATTTATTAATCTCGACGACCTCCACCATTTAATGCAATCATCAAACGAAGAATAAAAACAAATAAATTAATGTAAGTTAAGTACATACCTAAAGCACCTGCCAAATATTGTTCGTCGTTATACCTTCGAGGCATTGTATAAAAGTCAACGAAAGACATTGCAATAAATAAGACTGTTCCGAAACCAGCGATCATCAATTCAAACCCAGTGCCTCCAAAACCAGGCAGAAAAAGTCCTCCAATCAGTTGAACCACCATCGCAATTATTAGCCCAATCAAGCCAAGTCCTACAACGCCACTCAGTGCTTGTCCGACACTATCACTCATTCTTTGACCAGTATATGAGGCTATTACGAATGTCAGTCCAGTGGCAAGAGCTGCAGTAGCAATAGAACCAGCTCCAATATTCTGGGCTGCATAAGTAACTAATCCACTAAGGGTAAATCCTGTTAGTAAGCTGTAAGTCGCAAGCAAAGGTAATGCCTTTGCATTGTTTGCATTATTAGCAGCACTTGAAGCGACAAAAAATAAAACTAGTTGAGCTATTATGGCTACAAAGAATAATGGTGTAAAAATAGGATTGTTGATTAGTGAAATCCCTCCTAGTACTCCAACAGAAGTTAAAACCATCCCTCCACCAACATAAGGTAGAGCTTTGTTTACGACATTAGGTCCAACAATTGAGCTGGATTGAGCTTCACGAATGGCTTGCCGAAAATTACTACTTGCAGGCATTTTGTTGTATGTATATTTTCTATATTCTAATCTATTTTTTAAAAAATTATAGTGTGCGGATCACCCAATTTTTATTTATATGCTTCAATTATTTTTTGAACTAAAGGATGCCTAACAACATCTTCAACTGTGAGATAACAAATCTTTATACCAACAATGCCAGAAAATATTTCTGAGGCTTCAACTAGGCCACTTTTTTCTCCATTCTTTAAATCAATTTGAGTCACATCCCCATTTACAACCATTTTGGATCTGTCTCCTAATCTTGTTAGAAACATTCTCATTTGTGAACGAGTTGTATTTTGGGCTTCATCTAATATTATTAATGAATTATCAAGAGTTCTCCCTCTCATAAATGCCAAAGGGGCTACTTCTATTATGCCCTTGTCAATCAATGCAGTAGTTTTGTCACTTCCAAAAATAGTATGGAGAGAATCATATAAAGGGCGTAAATAAGGATCAACTTTTTGTTGTAAATCTCCAGGTAAAAAACCTAAGTTTTCTCCTGCTTCAACGGCAGGTCTAGTCAAAACTATTTTCTCTATTTTCTTTTCATTTAATAATCTTGCAGCTAATACGGTTGCCAGAAAAGTCTTGCCAGTTCCAGCAGGACCAATAGCAAAGGTTAATTCATTCTTTTCAATGGCCTCTACATATGCTTTCTGACGTATTGTTCTAGGCCGCAAATATTTTCCCTTATTAGATTTAGCAAGAACCTTATTACCAAGCTCTGCATGCCTTGATTCTTGCCCTAAGTCCAATGATGTCAATGCGGCTTTTAGATCAACCTCAGGTACTTCTATCCCTTGTTCCCATATAGGTCTTGTTAACTCAACCAAAGCTGAGGCCTTTTCAAGTTTTGAAGCGGTCCCAGTTAACTCAAGTTGGAGTCCACGTATAGCAAAAGAAACACCTGTCAAAAATTCAAATTTTTTAAGAGAAGAGTTCCCTGGTCCAGATAATGCAGTTGCTGCATCTATACTTGGCAAATCTATTGTGAAGTTACCCATAGAGGAGACTTCTCTCATTTAATTAAAAAATAATGTTAAATTAAACAATTTTTATTCACTTTCAGTTTTTTCATCCTGAACTTGCTTTTCTTCTGAAGCCTTTTTCTCAAGTTTTTCTTTTAATTTAGCTTTACCAATTGCAATTGATGGTCTTTCAATTTTCTCTAGTAATCCACCTTTTTCAAGAAGTGTTCTAACTACATCTGTAGGCTGAGCCCCTTGCGTTAACCTATTACGTAAAGCTTCTGTATCCAACCTTGTCTCCTTAGTTCTAGGGTTATAAAAACCTAATTCTTCAAGAGGTCTTCCATCTCTTCTAGAGGTACTGTTACATGCAACTATTCTGAAACTTGCCTCTTTTTTCTTTCCAAAGCGCTTTAGGCGCAATTTAATCATTTCAGTAATTGTATAGATTCAACAATAATATCATTTAATGGTTAGCTTTTGGGATTTATAAATCGGCAAATCCTTTTTTCTTCTTATTGGACTTTGATTTCTTATTTTTAAAATTACTTGCATTTCCCATTCCTCCCATTCCTGGCATTCCTCCCATTCCTGGCATTCCTCCCATTCCTGGC
>CAJWWR010000046.1 GCA_913048245.1 uncultured Prochlorococcus sp.
GTTGTATCTCTTCCAAAATGTTGATTTGGTTGGACTACTTGTAATTCTGTATATCTTGGCGGGAATGCCGGCATCCCAGGCTCAATAACAATACCAAGACCGTGAGACATACCTTTTTTAACAAGCTTAATTGCGTCCAGTGTGTTGGCATTTGAAATTAGATTAGCAGCACCAATCTCATCATCTTTACCCCATTTAGAAACTTCACAACCATCATCTGAGATCGCAAAGAGGGAAATAAATAAAATATAAAAAAGTGAATTACGCATTATGACCTCCTAAAACCCATAACATTATTATAAGCACAATAACCAATATATTTAAGGCAACAAAAAAATATGATTTAATTCATAGTATGAATAATAAGATACCCCCACCAATAGTTACTTTAGTATTTGGATTAGCAATTTATTTTTCTAAACCCTTATTCCCTGACTTTAGTAATGTAATTTTAAATGTTTTAAGTTTATTGCTGATAATAGTTGGCCCACTTACTCTTATATCAGCAGCCAGATCTTTTAAAGTCCAAGAAACGACAATTAATCCTATAAATATTGACAAAGCAACCTCATTAGTGGTGTCGGGAGTTTTTAAATATTCAAGAAACCCAATGTATTTAGGAATGGTTTTAATTCTTCTTTCAATATCATTTAAATTTAATTTAATAGGAGGAATTGTTCTTACTATGCTATTCGCTGGCTACATAACAAAATTTCAAATCATTCCAGAAGAGATTGTAATGAATAAACTCTTTGGTGATGAATTTGAAAAATACAAAAATAAAACAAGAAGATGGATCTAATCTAATGACCTATCAAGCTCATTTGTTCGTAGCATTAACAATAGGATTCATTGGAACAATTTTTTGTATATCTCTATATCAGATGAATAAGGTCAAACAAGCACAAATATTTTTATTTTTAACTATTGGAATGATGGCTTTCTGGATGTTTGTAGCTACAGGATATTTATTATAAATATTTATGAAAGAATATACTGGAGGCTGTCATTGTGGAGGAGTTAAATATAAATTTAAATCAGATCAGTCAGTCGAAATTTGGAATTGCAATTGTTCCATTTGTGACATGATTAATTATCAGCACCTCTTCGTAAAGCATGAACTTTTTGAACTTATCGCTGGAGAAGAACTACTTTTAGAATATAAGTTTGAGAGCGGATCAGCAAAACACTTTTTTTGCAAAAGATGCGGAATCAAATCCTTTTATCAACCAAGGTCTCATCCTGAAATGTATAGCATTAATCTTAAATGCGTGGATGATCCACCAGAAATTAAAGAAGTCATTTATTTTGATGGAATAAATTTTGAGGAGAGCATAAAGAATATATGAATGTTTATTTAATATTGTTTTCTGCAATTTTGTTTGAAGTATTTGGAACCATGCTATTGCCTGCGTCACAAAATTTCACAAAAATTTTACCAACGACAATCTTATTATTTTCATATGCCATATCATTTTACTTTTTAGCTATTGTTTCTCAAAAACTACCGCTTTCAATCGTTTATGCTTCATGGTCAGGAGTAGGTATATTTTCAATAGCAATATTGAGTTACTTTTTCTATAAACAAACTTTAAATTGGCAGACAATTGCAGGATTATTTCTTATAGTCATAGGTGTAACCATAGTTAATATTTATAAGACAGATATATATTGAAAGATTTTTCACAAAAAGTAGCATTAATTTCTGGAGCTGGCTCTGGAATAGGCAGAGCGCTATCAATAGAACTTGCAGATGCGGGATGTAATTTAGCACTTGTAGATTGGAACAAAGAATCCCTTGAAGAAACTAAACAGCTTTTAAGGAAAAAAAATGTCGCTGTATCAACACATAATTTTGATATTAGCGATAAAGAAAAAGTACAAGCTTTGCCTAACGAGGTTATCGAATTTCATAAACAAATAGACCTAGTATTCAATAATGCAGGATTATCTATAGTGGGAACAGTAAATGAGGTAGATGAGAAAGATTGGAATTGGGGTTTAGATATTTTGCTTAATTCTGTAATTCAAATGACAACGGTTTTTCTCCCTCACCTAGAAAAACGGCCTGAGGCTGCTATCATTAATACTTCCTCAATATTTGGTCTTTTTAGTGTTCCAAAACAGTCTATTTATAATGTTGGAAAATTTGGAGTAAAAGCTTTTACAGAATCTTTGTCACTTGAGCTTGAAATCGCTGAGTCAAATGTGGAAGCTTATTGTGTTTTTCCTGGCCACATAGGAACAGATATTTACTCTTCAGCAAAATTTAAAAGTTTTGAAAAGGATGATGCGGGCGCTGCAATATTTGGAGCAAATGCAGATACAAAAGAGCAGGCAGGCATTCAATTTAAGCAAAATGCACCTTCTTCACCAGAACATGCAGCAAAAGTTATTCTTAAAAATATAAGAAAGAAAAATAAAAGGATATTGATTGGTATAGATGCACATTTTTATGATTTGATGAGCAGACTATTTCCAAAAAGTTTTTTAAAAATCATATGGATTCTCCCGTTCTTGAGAAATCTTTTTAAATCTAAAAACTAACACAATGATATCTTCAATAGATCATTTAATAATTGCAGTAAAAGACATTAATGATGCTGAGGAAAATTACAGGAAAATCTTTGGAATGGAGCCTGTCTGGAAAGGAGAACATAAGGCACTAGGAACCGCTAATGTAATCTTCAATTTTAAGAATACCTATTTTGAACTCTTGTCTGCTAATGGAGATGGTCTTGGAGCTGAACTAGTTAATAGCGCAATTGAAGAGCAGGGAGATGGGCTCATTGGAGTAGTTTTCGGAACAAATAATATTGAAGAGTCATTTTCTACATTAAAGAAATCTGGTTATTTAGTAACAGAGCCAACTGAGGGTGAAGGCATTGATAATAAAACTCAAAAAATAAGAAAATGGAAAAATCTTTTTTTACCTCCGGAACTTACCAGAGGAATTTTTTCTTTTATCATAGAGCATTCAGAAGGAGCACTACCAAGCTTAAACAAATACCCCAAAGCCACAATTAACAAACTCGACCATCTTGTAATAAATACTAATGATGCAAATGGGTTTATAAATATTTATAAAGATATTTTTAATATTCGATTGGCTTTGGATAAAGTCATCGAACATTGGAAAAGTAGAATGCTTTTCTTCAGGGTTAATAAAACTACAATCGAAGTTATCGAAAGAAAAAATGAAGATGATTCTCAAGACAGTCTTTGGGGATTAGCATGGGAAGTTGAATCAATTGAGGAGGCTTATAAAAGACTCATAAGTGAGGGCGTTGATGTTACTCCAATAAAAGAGGGACTGAAAGAAAATACTTTAGTGGCTACCATTAAGTCTCATACTCACAATGTTCCAACTCTGTTAATAGAACATACTTAATGAAACTCATAATAGGTGCCTTGCTTGCTTTTTTTTCAATCTTTTTAGGATCTCCTTTAATAGCATTAGTAATGGGGTTATTACTGGTGCTCGTTTTTAAATTTCCAAGTGATTATATTAGTAAATCAGTTACTACAAATCTTTTGCAAGTTGGGATAATTTTAATTGGTCTTACAATATCGGCATCAAGCGCTACAGAAATAGCTCTTAAATATTTTCCTTACATATCTGCCTTCGTAATAATAATTTTTTTTATTGGGTTGTTTCTAGCAAATCTATTTAAAGTTGATAGAAGCTTAGGAATATTAATCGCTTCTGGAACTGCTATATGTGGCGCCACCGCAATGGCGGCAATTTCACCTCTAATTAAATCAAAGCCAAAAGATTTATTCGCTGCATTAACAATAATTTTTGTATTTAACGCTATAGCAATTGGAATATTTCCTCTAATTGGAGTAGCAACCGGGATGAATTTTGAAAGCTTTGGCGCATGGTCTTCAATGGCTGTTCACGATACAGCTTCTGTTATAGGGACAGCAATAGCCTTTGGAGGTGATGCAGTTGAGACAGCAACAATACTTAAACTTAGCAGAACTATTTGGTTGATACCTTTAATTATAATCTTAGGAATTTTTTATCAAGATAGATCAAAACCTAAACTCCCGATTTTTATTTTATTATTTATTATTGCCATAGCTTTAGGGACTATTCTTGAGTTCAATCAAGATACAATTTTTTTCATAGACTCAATTAGTAAGATTTTTTTAATCTCAGCCCTTTTTTGTATTGGAACTCAAATAACATTTGAAGCTATTAAAGAAATAAATTTGAAGAATTTTTTATTTGCATTGAGTTTATGGATAATCGCATTAGTGTTTTCATATTTAATAATTAATTTATTTATATAACTGGAGAGAATATGTTTAGTCATGTAATGGTAGGTACAAATAATATAGAAGAGTCACGAATCTTTTATGACAAAATATTTGAGGTTCTCGGAGGAGGACCAGGAAAACTATATCCAAATCTCACGGGACAAAAAAGATATTTTTATAACTTAGAGGGAACGAGTTTTTGTATTACTGAGCCAATTGATGGCAAGCCTGCAACAGTTTCAAATGGAGCAACTGTGGGATTTAATATTGAAAATATTGAACAAGGTGATGCATGGCACAAAGCAGGAATAGAAAATGGAGGCACCTCTATTGAGGAAGAGCCAGG
>CAJWWR010000047.1 GCA_913048245.1 uncultured Prochlorococcus sp.
GAATGGTTAGTGTTGTTTCAAAATATAATACCCCAGTGGTTATTATGCATATGAAAGGAAATCCCAAAAACATGCAGAACCATCCTATTTATAGTGATCTTATTGGGGAAATAAAATTGTTCTTTGAGAATCAAATTGAACTTGCAATTAAAAAAGGTATAAACAAAGATCAAATTATTTTAGACCCAGGCATAGGTTTTGGAAAATCTTATGAGAATAATTTTCAATTGATTAATCAATTAGATAAATTTTGCAAACTAGGTTTCCCAATTTTAATTGGTCCAAGTAGAAAATCGTTTATTGGCGAAGCTCTTAATGTAGGAATAGAGAATAGACTTGAGGGAACTGCAGCAGCAGTTACTGCTGGAATAATTAGAGGAGCTCGGATAGTACGTGTCCATGATGTAAAAGAAATTAAAAGAGCAGTGAAAATTACTGATTTGATAAGGAAAGCTTAATGACTTCATTTAAAATAGGATTTATAACAATAACCATAATTGACATAATTGATATTATCCTTGTGACATGGATATTTTATAAAGTTTATCAGTATTTTAAAGAAACAAGAGCAGGCCAGATGCTTATCGGCCTTATAATTCTTCTTATTAGTTCCTTTGTATTTAATTCCTTGGATTTAGTAGCAATGTCATGGTTATTAAACCAATTCCAAACAGTATGGGTCGTTGCATTTGTAATTCTATTTCAACCAGAAATACGTCGTTTGCTGATATATGTAGGCCAAACAAGGTTTTTTCAGACAATTTTTAGAATGGGGACATCTCGTTCATTAGAATCTATTGTAGAAGCATCACTTCAAATGTCTGAAAAAAATTGGGGGGCCTTGATTGTTATCCAAAGAGAAACAGGTCTGCGTTCATACAAAGAAGCCGGCATCCAATTAAAAGCTGAAGTATCGACCCCCTTACTTTTATCTATTTTTAATCCAAATTCATCAATGCATGATGGAGCTGTAATTCTACAAAATACATTGATTGAAGCAGCGGGATGTATATTACCACTAACCGATAGCCAAATGATTTCTTCTGAAATGGGCACTAGACATCGTGCTGCCCTTGGCATTACCGAAGAGTCTGATGCTCTTGTTGTCGTTATCTCTGAGGAAAGAGGTGCCATATCAATAGCAGAAAATGGACGTTTTACATCCTTGGACATAGATGAGATGGAACTAAGAAGATTCCTCAATGACCGTTTATTTATCTCATCTGGAGAGTAAAACCTTCTTAAATATGTAATTCTCTCCTTAAATTTTCATATGGAGATAAGCGAACTTAAAGAGCAGTTTAGCTTTGCTAAGAAAAAGGACAAAGAACTTAGGAGGTACCTTTGACTTTGATAATTGGTCCCAAAAATTAGAAAATTTAAAGCAAGAATCTACTAATCCAGAGTTTTGGAATGATAATCAAAATGCGCAAAGTGTATTAAGAAAAATTTCTAGAATTGAAAAAAATATTGCATTATGGGAAGATCTGGACAGGCGAAATAACGATATGGAAATATTGTTTGAATTCGCAGAGACCGGAGAAATTCAAGTAACTGAATTAAATGATGAATTAGAAGCATATAAGAATATCATTGATGATATTGAAATCAAATTAATTTTAGGTAAGCCAGAAGATGAGCATAATGCTATAGTCTCCATACACCCAGGGGCTGGAGGAACAGAGAGTCAGGATTGGGCTCAAATGCTTTTTAGGATGTACAAAAGATGGGTTGAAAAAGAAGAGCTTAAATTTGAGATAATTGATTTTCAACCTGGAGATGAGGCAGGAATAAAGGATGTTACCTTTGAAATTAAGGGAGATTATGCATTTGGATTAATTAAAGGTGAAGCTGGTGTTCATAGGATGGTCAGACTATCTCCATTTGACACCAATAATCGTCGCCATACTTCTTTTGCATCAGTATTCGTCTATCCTGCCGCAGATCAAGATATTAGTATCGAAATAAATTCAACTGATCTTCGTATCGATACATATCGAGCAAGTGGTGCAGGAGGACAACATGTTAATAAAACTGATTCTGCTGTGAGAATAACTCATATCCCAACAGGGATTGTATCTCAATGTCAAAATGAAAGATCGCAACACAAAAATAAAAACCAAGCTATGAAAATTCTTAAGGCAAGGCTGTATCAACTAGAGTTAGAAAGAGAAAAAGAGAAAAATAAAGAATTGGAGGATCAAAAGATGGATATTGGATGGGGTAGTCAAATTAGATCATATGTGTTTCACCCATACCAAATGGTTAAAGATCATAGAACTAAAGAAGAAAATGGTAATACCCAAAGTGTGATGGATGGTAACCTGAATTCTTTTATCAGATCTTATTTGTTAAATACAATTAAAATAAATGAAACCAAGCAATAGGTGCAATTATGTCAATTGAACAAAAAAGTTTGAAACAGATTATTGATTATAGAATAGATAAGCTTAGAGAATTACGAAAAAAAGGCATTAATCCTTATCCCTCAGAATTTAAGCCCACACATTTCAGTGAATCTATCAAATCAAATTATAAGAAAATGGAGGGCAAAAATGTTGTTGTAGCAGGAAGAATAATGTCTCTCAGAAAAATGGGTAAAGCCTCATTCTCTAGAATTTTTGATAAAGAGGGAGGAATTCAAATTTTCATCAAAAAGGATGATGTTGGATATGAATCTTATGAAAATTTCAAATTGTTAGATATTGGAGATTTTGTTGGAGTTCAGGGTATAGTTTTCACTACCAAGACTGGTGAAATCTCAATCAAAACTTCGATAATTACTGTTTTAGCCAAAAGTATTCGCCCCCTTCCAATAGTCAAAGAAAAAGATGGTACTATTTACGATGCATTTTCAGACAAGGAGCAAAGATATAGAAACCGTCATTTAGATCTTTTATTAAACCCAAATGTTAAAAACACCTTTTTAAAAAGAACAAAAATCATAAGAAGTATTAGGAGTTTTTTAGATGATCTTCAATTTCTAGAAGTCGAAACTCCTGTATTGCAACCTATTTATGGTGGTGCAAATGCACGACCCTTTATAACACATCATAATGCTTTAGACCGAACTTTATACATGCGTATTGCTGATGAATTGTATTTAAAACGATTAATTATCGGTGGTATTGAAAAGGTGTATGAAATAGGTAAAGATTTTCGTAATGAAGGCATGGATCGAAACCATAATCCAGAATTTACAATGTTAGAATTTTATTGGGCCTATGCTGACTATGAAGACTGCATGAATTTAGTTGAAGGTTTAATAAAACATGCTGCAAAGGATATTGGTTCACTAAAAATTTCTTTAAATGATATTAAAATAGATTTAAATAAACCCTTTAAAAAGAGAAGGTTTTCAGAACTATTATCAGAAAAATTAGGTTTTGATTTTAATGATATATCTGAAAATCAATTGCAAGTTCTATGTAAAGAAAAAGGGATTGAGGTTAATCCTAACACAAATACTGGGCAAATGCTTGATGCTCTTATGGGAGAATTAATTGAGCCAACCTTAATTGAGCCAACTTTTGTAATAGACTATCCAAAGGTAATATCTCCATTAGCTAAAATGCATAGAAACGGAGATCCTAATCTAGTCGAAAGATTTGAATTATTCATAGGTGGTGCGGAGTTTGCTAATTCTTTTTCTGAATTAAATGATCCTATAGATCAACGCAAAAGATTAGAGGAACAGGCTACCTTAAGACAATCAGGCGATGAAGAGGCCCAAAATTTAGATGAAAACTTTATTCAGGCTATGGAATGTGGAATGCCGCCAACAGGTGGTGTTGGTATTGGTATCGATCGATTGGTCATGCTATTAACTAATAATAGATCAATAAAAGATGTTATTTTATTTCCTACTTTAAGATTAGAAAACAACTCATAACTTTGCTCAATTTTCGATTAGCAATTCGTTTTATAATCAATCCTCAAAAAGGTAGTTTTTCTAGCTATGCAAGCTGGTTGACAATAATTGGTCTTGCGATAGGTGTAACTGCTCTAATGTTAACTACAAGTATCATAGATGGCTTTGAAGAAGTAGTCTCCAATAAATTATCTAACATAGAAGGTCAAGGTAGGATAAGGCACATCCTAGATAAACAATTTAGATTAGACAATGAACAGATTAAGGCTTTATTAAACAACCCTAATATTACAGTTCACCCTTTTATGAGAGGTGCATGTCTTATTCGTAAAGGTGTAAATCTCGATGGAGTTTTCATTGAAGGAGTAAATAAATATCCTACATTGCTTTCTGGCGTTGATTCAAATGATATTAAAAATAATGAAATAATTCTAGGAGAAGTTTTAGCCTCTAGTCTGAACGCTAAAATTGGAGATAAAATATTTTTACAAAATTTTTATTCTTCAGAAGTATCCTTTTCATCACCAAACATTCTACCTTTTAAAGTAACTAATATTTTTAATTCAGGATTACAGGAATACGATAAAAATAT
>CAJWWR010000048.1 GCA_913048245.1 uncultured Prochlorococcus sp.
TCGATTATATTTAGTTATAACCCTAAAATTGTCAAATCCCAAGTAAAGCTTTGTAGAATCCTTTTGTCTAACAAGAATGGGAGAAATCATGGATGAATATTCTTCATCAAATTTAAAACCAGCCTCTCTAAGATCACTTGAATAAATTTTTGTTCTAAAATTATTTAATTTAAATGGTAAATCTAATTTATTTATTTGGTCCTCATTCAAATCTTCAAAACTTCCGCTAAAATTAATTTGAATTGCAGCTTCTTTTCCTGGAATCCATCCATTTGCACGAAGATAGTTAGCAACACTTGCTATTCCGTCCTCTCTTGAACCTAATAAATCAACAAAACCATTAAGATCATAATCTACACCATAAGCATTGTAGCTAGAAGGAATAAACTGACCCAAACCAATAGCACCTGACCATGAACTTTTTATTTTTTTAGGATCCAAGTTATATCTTTTCGATAAAATAAATAACTCAATCAATTCTTTTTGCCAAAAATTATTATTGGGTTCAAATGCTCGTGTAAAAATTGCATCTAATGGATTATAGGAACCATAATAACTTCCATAATTTGTTTCCATGCCAATTATTGAAGTAATGTAGAACTTTGAAACGCCATAATCTTTCTCCACTGCTTCCAGTATATCTAAATGCTGATTTAAAAATTTAACTCCATTGTTAATTCTTGTTATTGTTACTCTTTTGCTTAAATAGTCATCCCAAGTAGCCTTTACTTCTGGTTGATTATTACGTGCTTGAACTGCTCTCTTTGATGGCTCTGCATCTAATAAGTAATTAATTATTTCATCTCTGTCTAAATCAGAGTTTTCTACAGCCATGTCTATGAAATCATTAATATCTTGTCTTTCTAATAAATCAGAAGAAATATTAAAAGATAAAAGCAATAAAAATAAACGGATCATTTAAGAAAGCTCCTAGAGGAAAAAATTAAACCAATCATAATAGAAAAGCATAACAGAGATGAGCCTCCCTTAGTAAAAAAAGGTAGTGGAAGCCCTACCACAGGAATTAGACTGCTTACCATTAATATATTTAATAAAAAGCTAAAACCTATTATCAATGAAAAATATGTTCCTAAAAAATAAGGTGATAAATCGTCTGCAAGTCTTTTTTGTTCCATTGAGAAAACTGTTGTTAAAAATATAAAAATACCAACCAAAAGAAAAATAGACAAAACACCCAAAAAACCAAACTGTTCTGCATAGATTGAAAATATAAAATCTGTATCAGCTTCTGGTAAGAAATTAAATTCATTTTGTTTGCTATTAAGAAATCCTTCCCCAAAGAGACCGCCAGATCCAATACTAATTTCTGATTGTAATATGTTCCACTTCTCTGACAGGCTCTGATCAGATGAAAACCAGCTTAATATTCTTGATTTTTGATATTCTGTTAATCCAAAATTGTAAATAATTGGTGACAATAAGATTACGAAAAGTCCCATAACAATGAAATATAATCTATGCATTCCGCATATAAATAAAAGTATTAGGCCAAATAATATATACACCAACCCCGTTCCAAGATCAGGTTGAATAATTATTGGAATAGCAGATAAAAAAAGAGTCAAAAGCAGAGCTATTGATCTAAAAAAAGTAAATTTAAAGTTATAAAACCTAAGGTATTGTATTGCAAAAAGTGCAAAAGTTATTTTCATGAACTCTGATGGTTGTAAGCTTAAAAAACCAAAATCAATCCATCTTTTTGACCCTTTTATTTCGCTTCCAATAATTTCAACAATTAAGACAACTAATAGATTGACACTAAAAAGAACCCAGCCAACTGAAATTATTCGATTTAAATTTATTTGATTAAAAACTAAAGTTACTAAAAAAATTGCAAAGATGCTGATTAACAAGAATCTTAAAAAATAGTAGATATCAATTGAGGTAACAGAATAAATAGTAAGAGAACCTATTAATATTATTAAGGTTAAAGATGACGCTATTAGTAAAGTCCTTAAATCAAATGTCATTTAATAGCTCCTGTAGCACATCTCGAGCAATGGGGCCTGCAACCCTTCCGCCGCTCTCTCCATTTTCAACAATAACTGCAATAGAATATCTTGGATCATCGTAGGGCGCATATCCTATGAATATTGCATGATCTCTTAGATCAGGGTTTTTTCTAACTTCGTTATATTCTTCTCTTGAATTAATATCAACCAATTGAGCAGTCCCACTTTTCCCAGCAAGATTTAATTCTCCAGCTTCAATTCTGTATCCAGTTCCATTTTTTGAGTAGACAACATCAATTAATGATTGATTTAATTTTACCCAGTCAGCTTCTTCAATTTCTATATCTATTTTGAGATCAAAATCATTACTTCTAACCAGATGTGGAATTTTATATTTTCCTTTCAATGCCAAACTTCCTGCGATCAATGAAAGATGCAATGGAGTTGTTAACATGTAGCCTTGGCCAATTCCTAAATTGATAAAATCTCCTTTATAAAGATCTTTGCCAAAGTTTCTTTGCTTCCATGCATCATTAATTAATGGACTAAATTGCTGAGGGTAACAATCTTCACATAGCTTTGTTCCAAAAGATGATGATTGTAAAAGTTTTACAAACTTTGATTTCTCATATTTAACTGATAGATTCATAAAATATGGATTAGAACTTTCAACTAAAGCTTTATTTAAGTCTGTATATCCATGTCCACCTTCTTTCCATGCATTAAAAACCCTTTCTTCTTCCTCAAACCTAAAGTAACCATCATCAAAAATAGTTTCATCCCAAGTTGTGTAAGAATTGCTCAAAGCAAAAGTTGCTAATAATGGTTTAATTGAAGATCCAGGAGGATATAATCCCATAAAAGACCTATTAAATAATGGTCTTGAAGGATCATTTAAAAGTTCTTGGTATTGAGTACTAGATATATCTTTTAGATCATTTGCACTTATTGAAGGAGCACTTACTGCAACAGGAATACTAAAATCTTCTAAATCTATAACAACAATTGACCCCTTTTTTCCTTCCATTAATTCATAAGCTAATTTTTGTGCATCATAATTTATGGAGATTATAATTTCTTCGCCCTCAGCAAAGGGTTCCTCATCAGTTATTACTTTTCTATCTCCTCTAGCGTTTCTTTGAAAAGATTTTCTACCATGTATCCCTTGTAATTCTTTTTCGTAAACCCTTTCAATACCTAATTTTCCTACTTTTCTCCATATGCTAGGGTCATAGTTTTTAATTCTTGTAGAAAAATGATTTATGTCAGATTGAGTTATGTAACCCATATGCCCTAAAATATGAAAGAATGCTGGATGAGGATCATACTCTCTCTCATAATCTTCAACTACAGAGAAACCTATCAAATTTTCGCTCCTAACAAAAAATTTTGCTAAATCTTCCTGGCCTATTCTAGATAATACAACTATAGATTTTCTATCTTTTAGCGATTGCTCAACTTTTGATTTAACAAATTGAAAATTTATTTGATCGGAAAAAATATCGGAAAAAAGCTTTATTGAATCTTCGTTTGGCTTTTGCTCTAAATCTATAGCAATTGAATAAATTTTTCTATCCTCTGCAAGAACAATTCCATCTTCTGAAAGAATCCTGCCACGCTTAGGATAGATATATTCAAAATCATTTATATTTTGTTCTCTCAGTTCTTTGAGTTGATTTCCATCAATAATTTGTAGCTGAAAAAATCTGCCAACACATACTAAAAGTATTACGATGAATAGGGCAAGAAGAACTTTTGTTCTTCCTCTATACATGTTTAACCTATTGTCTTTCAATTTTGGTGGTAGGGATGGTTAGTATATATGCACTTTGCTCTGTAAATTTGTTCTAGGATCATTAATCTAAAAATTTCATGTGAAAATTCCATATCTGAGAATGAAATTACTTTATTTGCTTTCATATATATATTTTCACAAATTCCATATGCTCCTCCAATTATTAAATTTATAATCTGATTTTGAGAAAATATCAGTTTTGAAAAATTTTCTGAACTAAATTTTTGTCCTTTTTTGTCAAAACAAAAAATTAGGCTGTTATCTTTTAATTCTTTTTTTATAAGCTCTCCTTCATAATTTATAAGCTCATTGTTAGAACTAAACTTTTTCTTATGTGCTATTGGCACCATTTTTATGTCTATTAAATTTTTCATTCGATTAATTAAATCATTTTCAAAATCTTGAATGTATTTTGTTTTGTTATTTTTAATATAAATTAGTTTTAATTTAATCACTTGTTTGAACGATTCCATAACGACTCAAGATCAAAATGATCTCTTGAATCTTCAGTCATAATATTTACAAGAACGTCACCGGCATCAATTAAGACCCACTCATTTGATTCTGAACCTTCTGTACCTAAAACCTTTATCTTATTATCTTTTAAATTATCAATAACCTTATTTGCTATAGACTGTATATGCCTATTAGAAGTTCCTGTAGCAATTAA
>CAJWWR010000049.1 GCA_913048245.1 uncultured Prochlorococcus sp.
CCTAGTCCCCTAGTTAGGTTTTGACCCAGTTGAACTCTTTGTTGTGCAGAAGATTGGATAAGAGCTTGAGCGTCAGTATTTAATACTCTGAACGAAACACCCTCAAGATCACTGTCGATCATACGGTTTACTGCATTACTACCACCTCCTCCAACACCAATGACTTCTATTTTGGCATTTTGACTGGGAAGGATTTCACCCGATTCATTGAAAATTGGATTGTTTCCGAAGCTCATCGCTAGTTCAATTCAAAATAGTCCTTGATGCATTATGAACTTACTCAGGTCATCTGTAGGGATTTGTTGATGAAAGTCCTCAAATAAAATTTTTCCTGATATTTATGATTTCTACTAAGAACCATTGGGAATATTGACTTCTCTAGAAATTTAATTACAAAATCTATTCCGAAATATTAGGGTTTGAACACTTTTATTTCTGGGTTAATAGGGTCAGTCAGGTCTAAAACCTCAATATCAAGGTAAAATTCTTCTTTCTTTAATTGCCTTTTAATTTCTATTAAATAATCTAATTGGGTTGTTATTTTATCTTTATCAAATCCAATTAATACAGTATTTAGATCTTCTTCCTTTAATTTAATAAATCCATTTTTGGAAATATGTATTTCATGAATATTAATTTCAGTACTATCATTTATTTTTAAGATTTCTGCGATTTGCTTAGATGATGATATTCTCCAGCCATATATTTTTAAATTAAAGTAATCATTTTTATTCTGGTTTAGGTTAACGAACTCTTCAGGGATGAAAATCCCCTCTGAATCGATATAGCCTTTTACTAGTTCATTATCTTTAGTAGTTTCAGCATAAGCTACTGGTCTCCTTGTTTTAACGTATATTTTTAGACCAAAAGGAAATAACTGCTTATTAATGGATATATATTTAAGCGATAAATTGTCTTTTATCTCTTGTTCTAATGCATTTGTTTGAATTAAGATTAATCTTTTTGGTAATTGCAAAGATGAATTATGGAGAATATCTTCCTTAGAAATAAAATTGTTATTAATTTCTATATTTTCCATTTCAACTTTCTGAAATGATCTAAGACTTATGAGACTTGTAAAACAAAAAAAGCAAAATAATAATAATGTTTTATTTTGTCTGCTCACAGATCACAACGCGCTTTTGTCATTAATTCCTCCATCCATTCTCTAGCTTTATCAGCATCAGAAAAAGGAACATCCATTTCACGCCCACTTCCTACTAAACGAAGCCTGCACTTACCCTGAGATTCATTAGTTAAGGGCGCTTCGCCAGAAGTTAAAGCCATTAATTCAATAAGTTCTAATTTCTTGATGATGAAGCTATCTTGGTCCTTAAATTCCCCCGCCTCAAAGGCACTCCAAATTAATTCTCCATTTCTTAAAGATGCTGCACCTGAGCTATCTAGTTTACAAAGTTCTGAACCCTCAGCCCAATCTCTAAAAAGATTTTGCCTCCTTCTTTCCAACCATCCTAATGCAGTTAGAAGGGTAAAAATTAGTAATAATGGCAACCAAATTAGTCCGTGTAACATATATGAGAATCAGTAATCAATTGCTATATCTACTAGTTTAGCGACAAGTTGATCAATTTCTAACCCTGATGCCTTCCAAAGCATTGGGAACATACTTTTGTTAGTAAACCCTGGGATAGTATTAATTTCATTGAGGAAAACTTTATTTGTTTTCTCCTCGAAAAAAAAGTCAGCTCTTGCAAATCCGAATATATTTAGAGCCTTGCAGCTCTTTATCGTTAAATTCTTTATCTTTTCTTCTATTTCTATATCAACTTTTGCAGGAATAATTATTTGATTATTATTAATTGAATATTTTGATTCGTAGTTGTACCAGTCTGTTTCATATCTTACTTCTCCTATTTTAGATGTTATTAGCTCTGATTTGCCCATAACCCCACATTCTAATTCTCTTACTTCGTAACCTTCTTCAGCGATTATTCGGGTGTCAATTTTTGAGGCTTTCAATAATGCATCATAAATTTCATTTTTATTTTTGACTTTTGAAATACCTAAAGAAGAGCCTGAGTTGGCTGGTTTTATGAAAACAGGAAAACTTAGATTTTGCATGATTTGATTAGAAAATTCTTGAAGATGTTTTTCAGCAGAATCAATATTTAGGTTTATATAGAGATACTTGACTTGAGGTATATCTAAATGAGATAAAATTTGTTTCATGGCAATTTTGTCCATTCCAAGAGCAGACCCTAATATTCCTGATCCAATAAATGGTTTTTGTGTCATTTTTAGAAATCCTTGTATTGTTCCGTCTTCCCCATTTGCACCGTGAATTATAGGGAACCACACATCAATATCATTAATATTGATATTCTCTAAAAAGTTATTATTTTTGGGAGTATAATTCTCTATTTTGCTACATCCTGAGGGAACGTCATTCAGGATTGATTCTGATATTTGATTGTCAAACCAGTTCCCAGAACGATTTATATAAAAAGCTTTCACTACATAATCATCTTTCTTAAAGCTTAAAAAAGCCTTATATATATTCTTGGCAGAGTTAACTGATACATCATGTTCATTAGAAACCCCTCCAAATACAAGTCCTATACATTTTGTTTTTTTTTTCTGCATTAGATTCAAAACTACTTAAAAATCTTTCCTGAAAGCGAAAAGGATCTCACCTCTTTTATTTTTACGTTAACTTCTCTTCCAAAAAATTCTTGTGGGGTAGAATTATTTGATATCTCTACAAATGTAAGTCTATTAGATCTAGTTCTTCCCATTAATTGGGAAGGTTTTTTAGGGTTAATGCCTTCAATTAATATACTCTCTATAGATTCTAAGTACCTTTGATTTCTAAGTTTAGAGTTCTCTTCAACTACTTCATTAATTTTTTTTAATCTCTCTTTTTTGATCGATTCTGATAATTGGTTATTCCATAAAGCTGCTGGTGTGTTAGGTCTCGGTGAGTAAGCTGCAGTATTAACTAGATCGAAACCTACTTCATTTATAAGTGACAATGTATCTTGAAATTGATCTTCAGTTTCTCCTGGAAAAGCAACAATTGCATCAGCAGTAATTGAAGCATTGGGCATTAGATCTCTAATGTTATCAATAATTCTTTTATATTTTTCGATTGTGTAACCTCTAGCCATGGCCTTTAAAATATCATTATTGCCACTTTGAAATGGTATGTGAAAATGTTCACATACTTTTTCCAATTCAAAACATGCATTGATAAGTCTTTTAGAGAAATATCTCGGATGACTTGTTGCAAATCTAATTCTCCGAATAGGCTCAACATCATGGATGTAATAGAGTAAGTCAGTAAGGGTATTTTCTTTTCTTCCTTCTTTGGTTGTACCAGGAAGATCTCTCCCGTAGGCATCAATATTTTGGCCTAGTAATGTTATCTCTTTATAGTTTTTTTCTGCTAATGTTTGTATTTCTTTTTTGATCGATATTGGATATCTTGATTGTTCTTTTCCTCTAACTGAAGGAACGACGCAATATGAGCATCTTTCATTACATCCATAAATAATATTAACCCAACCACAAATAGAGCTTTCTCTTCTAGCAGAGGTAATATCTTCAGATATGTATTTTTCTTCTGTAGCTACAACCTGATTACCTGATTCTACCTTCTCTAGTAAATTCTGCAGATTATTTACATGTTGAGGTCCCATTATTAGATCAAGTTCTGGAACCCTTCTCAGAAGAGACTCACCTTCTTGTTGAGCTAGGCATCCTGATATTACTAATTTTAATTTTGGCAAAAGTTTTTTCCTTTTTGCCTGCTTTCCTAGATAACTATATACTTTATGTTCGGCATTATCTCTAATGGTGCATGTGTTATATAGAACAAGATCGGCTTCAAATTCATCATTAGCTCGCAAATAACCTAAATCCTCCAGTATTCCCGCCATTCTCTCAGAATCTGCTTTGTTCATCTGACAACCAAATGTTGTAATCCAATAACTCCCCTTGCTAAAAGTCGAAAGTTCGGAACTAGTTGTTTTTTTACATTCAGTTTTTAGCACTTTTTAAATTCTGGTTGTGATTTTGTTAATACAAAATTACACATTAAATGATTTTGTTGCCATAACTTTTGAAGGGCGAGCGAGGGGATTCGAACCCCCGAATAGCGGCGCCACAAGCCGCTGCCTT
>CAJWWR010000050.1 GCA_913048245.1 uncultured Prochlorococcus sp.
ACAAGTTTTAACGATGGATTTGATCGGGAAGGAATGTTCCCTTCAAGTGAGGTTGCTAGAACTTACCTAGGAGGTATAGGTGTCAATTTTTTTGTTTCTGATGATTGGGCAATAGCTGCCAGCACTTCCTACAGATCTGCAACAGAAAATGGTGCTTATAATCATCTTCAGCACGTTATAGGAGTAAGCTACAATTTTGGCTCACAAGACACAGACAAAGATGGAGTATCTGACAAGAAAGATGCATGCCCAGAAGTTCCTGGTTTGAAAGAATTCGATGGATGTCCTGATGGAGATTCTGATGGAATTCCAGACAATAAAGATGCTTGTCCAGAAGAAGCTGGATCTGCTGATCTTAATGGTTGTCCAGATTCTGATGGAGATGGTGTAGCTGATAATGAAGATGCATGTCCTGATGCTGCTGGTAGTGCAGAAATGGGTGGTTGCCCAGATTCAGATGGTGATGGAGTTTCTGATAAAGATGATGCGTGTCCAAATGAAGCTGGTGAAAATAATGGATGTCCATGGCCTGATAGTGATGGAGATGGTGTTCTAGATAAAGATGATGCATGTCCTAATGAGGCAGGAACAGATAATGGTTGTCCAGATAAATCTTTACCACAAGAATTAACAGATTTCTTGAATAGTGACAAATCTAAGATCATGTTTATGATCAGCAGTTCTAGAATAAGTAAAGGAGGTTCTGCTAAGCTTTCTGAAATTAAGGCTCTAATGGAGAAGTTCGCTGATGCAGTGCTTACAATAGAAGGTCACGCTTCAAGTGATGGACCTACTGTTTATAATCAAAAACTTTCAGAGAGAAGGGCTAAAGCAGTTAAAGACGCTCTAGTCTCTATGGGAGTTGATGCTTCTCGATTAAATACTGCGGCTTATGGAGAGACAAGACCTGCTGCTGATAATAATACTAGCGAAGGTAGAGCTTCAAATAGAAGAGTAGAGTTTGATAGAAGAGTTGAAATTAAAGTCAAAGATTAAATCTCTTATCACACTAAGATTAACTAAAATCTCCTAAGTTCACTTAGGAGATTTTTTTATGTTTGTAATCTTATAAAAACTTCCGAGATAATGTTTACAAAAAAATATACTGTTCTTTGGCCAGACTTAGACGCAAATTGGCATTTTGCAAATCATTCATATATAAAGTATTCTGCAGATGCAAGGATGTCTTTTTTCGATTCAATTGGATTGTCAAAAAATAAACTCGAAGCTCATATGAGAGGCCCAATAGTTTTTTATGAGCATATGTATTATTATAAAGAATTAAAATTAGAAGAAGACTTTATAGTAAGTGTTGAAGTTGATGGATATAGTAATGATGGTAGATTTGGGAGATTACTTCAGAATTTCTATAGTCCTAATGGAGTAAATTTAGCCCGTCTTGAATTAATTTTTGGATTTATCGATCTGAAAACTAGAACTCTATCTAAATTCCCAGATGATGAATTTGAAAAATTTAAAACTTCTTATAAGACTAAAAATTTTAAAATAATGACTAAGGATGATACTCGAATATCTGGCAAAACACCCTTAGATATAAAACTAAAACTTTAATTTATAAATTATCATTTTAGTTTTGCTTGGAGTTAGATAGGTTCTTTTATATGTAGTTGACTTGATTTTGTCTTTAGAAAAGTACATAGGGAAATATTCATCTTTTGCCCATTTTTGAAAAAGATTGCTGTAAAAAGGACTGTCTGGATCACCAGATTGACCGGGACTATTGTTAGCAATTGCTGAGTCCCAATCACCGGTATTTATAATTAACCTGAAAGTTGCTCCACTGGATTGACTATCATTACTACCTGTAGAACCAGGGGTGTATGAATTTCCGCCTCTTGGAAGAGGACCAAGATTTAACTTAGCTGCGGTCTCTTTATTTACTATGTTACCTAGAGGATGAGTCATAAATGTATGTTTAAATTTTTCTTGTCCATATTGCCAATTAGTTGTATCTGATCCTAGTTTTTTTTCAAGATTTTTCATTGCATAAATAAAGGATTCTTTTAAAAATTGGTTTCTACCTAGAGTAGGGTTAGAGCCAAAAATTTTTTCTTCAGGGAGTTCTATCCAATCAATTATTTTTTTGAGTTGAATAGATTGAATATATTCTTTAGCTTTTTTTGGAACAAATCTCTTGTGTGCTAGTTTTTTTATTTCATTTTCCCATGAGACATAAATAGCAGCAGGGATTGAATTAGGAGAAAGTTCAAAATTCCAATCAAATAATTTTTCTTTTAAAACCGAATTTTTGGAATCAAAAGAAATTTGATCAAGTATAGGAATCAATTTTTTTGCTGGTAAAGATGTTACATCAACTTGTAAATCCTTCATTTTTTCAATATTTAGTGGATCTTTTTGATTTAATACTTCATTGACTCTATCGCCTCTATAAGGATCTGACCAAGAATAACCAATTGCATTCCAGTATTTATAATTTTCAGGTGTTATATTTTGATTTGCTGTAGCAATAAAGCCTTTTTCAGGATTATACTCATTAGGTTTTTTAATTATAGGTAGATATCCTTCCCATTCATAGCTGCCATCTCCCAAAACAGGCACTAATCCACTAAAATTATTTCTAATCGGAGCAATTCCAACAGCTTGCCAACCAATATTACCATTGATATCAGCCCAAATCATGTTTTCCCCTGGTATATTACTGTAATTACAAGCATCTCTAAATTCTTCCCAAGATTTGGCCTGATTCATTCTTAAAGAGGCTAGGTAGGGAGAACCTCCAATTTCAAGCCAAGCGCATCTTACAGCAAAAGCAATATTCTTTTTTTCATCGATATAAGTTATTGGACCATGATGAGTATACTTTAGTGTAACTTCAACTGGTTCTTTATCTTTAACGGGAATAACTTCTTTAATTATTTTCATTTCCCTCCATTCTCCCTCGAATTTATATTCTAAGGGGTTATTTGGATTAATTTCATATTGATATAAGTCTTCCCCATCTGTTCTAAATACGGTTAGACCCCAAGCCCCATATTCATTATGCCCTATTGATATGCCAGGTATTTCAGGTTCCCCGCCACCAATTACATTCCAATTAGGTGATATCAAATGAGCCATGTATCTTAGCGATGGCACTGAAATTCTTCTATGAGGATCATTTGCCATATAGGTATTGCCATCTTCAGTTTTACTTCCACTAACTACCCAGTTATTACTCCCAATGGATAAAGAGTCAATGTTTATTTCATTGACGGCAATTTTATCTGAATTGGTTTTATAATTTTCTAAAACACTTTTTCTAGAAAATTTTAATGTTTTTCTAAATGCATTATATGGAGATAGTATATTTTCAAAAAGTAGGTCCTTATCAATTTTTGGATCTAATTTAATCTTTGGGTCCTTTGGATGAAACCATATTAGTTCTTTAACCTTTTCTTCACCCAAAAGAGCAACGGCTCTTCCAATTTGAAGTTCTTGGTTTATATTCCCTAATAATCCTTGGTGCCTTGAAATTACAACCTCTGGAGTCCAAAGATTTGGCTTTATTCCTAAGATTTTAAATGGCAGGGGTAGATTATCTGGAGTTCTATTTATATCAGTTATATATTTGTTGATGCCATCAACATATGCACGAATGATTTCTGCTCCATCAGGGTGATAATGATTTAATTCTTTCTCTATATCTCCTCTAAACTGAAAAAGCCTAGCGCCTAAATCTCTTTCTAATTCATCTTCACCTAAGATTTCAGCTATTGTTCCTGTTGCTTGACGTCTCCAAATTTCAAACTGAAAAAGCCTATCTTTTGCAGCAAGATATCCCTGAGAAAAAAATAAATCGTATTGATTTTGAGCATAAATATGATTAATACCCCACTTGTCTCTTAATACTTCAACAACATCAGTAATTTCATTTATTGTAATTTCCTCATTTTTGATATCATTTTTAAATCCATCATCACATGCTGAAATAAAAACTGATATAATCAGAGGTAAAAAGGTCTTTAAGAGTTTCATTTTTATTCTTAAATATAAATAAAAAGGAGAATTGTTTATAACAATCCTCCTTTTTGTGACCTCGGCAGGATTCAAACCTGCAACCTCTTGAGCCGTAATCAAGTGCACT
>CAJWWR010000051.1 GCA_913048245.1 uncultured Prochlorococcus sp.
TTCGAACTCGAACTAAACAGAGCCAAGGCTCTGTTTTTTTATGTCTCTAATATAATTTAAAGAATAATTGTTTGCTTTTAACACCGAAATCAGCTCCCTGCTCTTCTCCTAAATCAATTAATTTATAATAAACATTTCTTGAGATAAGAGCTTCTAAGTTCTTCCTTACTAGAACATATGGCGAAGGTTCTAATGTTTCTTTATTTACCTCTACCCTTAAGGGGTGTTCTGCGTTCAGAGAAAAGGTCTCTTGAGTGTTAGTTTTAAAGTTAATTACTTGATCAACGCCAGGATCAAGAAGTTCAAAATCAATGATTATGAAAGGTTTATCTTCTACAATAATTTTAATCTTTTCAACAGGTGTAACTAGGTAATAAAATCCGTCTGGATCTAATCTTAAAACTCTACTAAAAAGATTCACCATCCTTTCCCTTCCAATTGGGGAGTTCATAAAGAACCATCTGCCCGAACGATCGATTCGCATTTCTACGTTATCACATAAAGGAGGGTTCCATTTATCTACTGGTGGAAAACTATCTTCATCTAACTTCGAAAGTTCAGAGAATATCGATGAAATAGTGGGTTTATTCATTTTTTAAATTAATTGGAAAATAATAATCTGCAACGATAAAAGAATCAAAATCATTCCTATTCCTTTTTCGAAGATTGTTAAAAAAGATGAAAATTTATTTTTAAATTTATTACTTGTAAATACATAAGATATAAAAGCAAACCATAAGAAAGTTGCTAAAGCCATATACACACCATAAAAAATAAGAGAAAGACTATTCCCTGCATCTATAACAACACTAAATACTGTCACGAAAAATAAAATGGCTTTAACGTTAGTAATATTTGTAATTAAACCCACCAAAAAACCATTAAATTTATTTAAGTTATCTTTATCTTTTTCGTCTAATTCACTTTTCTTTTGATCTCCGATAACTGAATTTATTCCTAAATATAATAAATAGACCGAACCTATAATCTTCAATATTGTCGAAAATACTTCATTAGAAGTAATCAATATAACCAATCCTGTTATTGCTAGAAGGCAATGAAAAAGTATCCCCACGCCAATTCCTAAGCTTGTCCAAATAGCAATCCTTCTGTTGAATCTTAAGCTTTGCCGAGTTATTAATGCAAAATCTGGACCAGGGCTTACCACTGCGAATAAATGTAAAATTGCTACAGTTAAAAACTCGGCCATTAAATTAAAGTGGGCTCTATTTCCAGTTTTACTTTGAATTTATTGTGAATATCGTCAACAATTGAATTAGCAAATTTAATAACTTCTTTTCCTTTTAAATTGCCAGTTGTCGTTAGCACTAATGAATGTTTATTTGAGACCCTTATATTATCTAAACCTTTTCCTTTCCACCCTGCTCTTTCTATCAAAAATGCAGAAGGAACTTTGTACAAAGAATTGCTCTTATAAAATGGGACTTTAATTATGTTAGTTAAATTATTAAATTCTTCTTCCATAAGAGTTAAGTTTTTAAAAAAACTACCTACGTTAAATTCTTTATTGTGGTCAGGTAAAACATTCCTTCTCAAAGCTGAAACATAATTGAATACATCTTTGGGTGTTAAAGTTTTCACTTCCTTAGCACTAGTTTTAATATAGTCTTTTAAGGAATCATACGAAATATCTACATCAGCATCTAAGCTAGTTTCAAAAATTACAGATGTAATGAATAAATTATTTTGATTTTGAAATACACTAGATCTATAGCTAAATTCACAATCTTCTTTAGCATATATTCTTTCTTCGGCAGTAATTGTGTTTATTGTTTTAATCTCATTAATAAAGCTTGAAACCTCTTTTCCGTAAGCTCCAATATTTTGTATAGGGGCTGCTCCAACTGTGCCAGGTATTAGAGCTAGATTTTCTAAACCGTATCGGTTGTTAGATATAGTCCAATCAACAAAATTGTGCCAATTTTCTCCGGAAAAAATCTCAATAGTTCGTGAATCTTGTTCTTTTTTTCCAAGGATATTGTTTTTAATCAATAAACCGTCATAGTCTTTAGTAAAGACGATGTTTGAGCCTTCTCCAATAAATAAGCAAGGTACTTTCTTAGATATAGAGAATTCAATTGCTTCTTTACATTCTTCTATAGTTTCAATGGAACAAAAATATCTTGTTAATTGATTAACTCTTAATGAGTTAAGATCTTTAATAGAAATATTTTCTTGAATCTTCATTTAAAAGGAATTTGCTATTTCTTTTGCAGTCTCTAAATCTTCTTCGGTATCAACCCCTAAATGAATGTCAGTAATAGATTTCTTAGCAAATATAACTTCTTGATTATCCATTACCCGCATTTGTTCTAACTGTTCATTTAACTCTTTTGTGCTTTGTGGCCATTTTACAAATTGCTTTAATAAACTAACGCGGTAAGCGTAAATACCAAGATGCATTTTGGCTTGATCAACATCTTCCTTCTTATTAATCTTTCTAGAAAATTTAATAACCCTTCCATCATCTTTTATCCATAATTTAACAACATTTTGGTTCGTTATATCTTCAAAGTTTAAATCTGTAAAAAGAGTAGTCATGTTTGAATTCTTATTTACAGTTAAACGGTATAAATTATTTATATCAGTTGGATTTACAAATGGTTCGTCGCCTTGTACGTTAATAATGACCTGTGTATCTTCTAAATTCAGAATTTCCACAGCCTCTGCTAATCTATCTGATCCGGTTTGATGATCTGATTTAGTTAGAACAGTTTCAATATTATGTTCAAAGCAATGAGAGACAATTTCTTCAGAGTCTGTAGCAACTAGAACCCTTTCAGCATCACTCTTACTTGCCTGTTCAAACACTCTTTGTATTAGAGTCTTGTCACCAATTTTTTTAAGGGGTTTTCCAGGTAATCTGGTAGATTCCATTCTAGATGGTATTAAAACTATAAAATTAGACATCTAATCTAATTTACGAGCTTGATCTGGCAGCATTACGGGTATTCCGTCTTTAATGGGATAAGCTAATTTGCTTTTTTTACAAATTAATTCATCTCCAACCTGCTCTAAAGATTCTTTAGATACTGGACAAACTAATATATCTAATAACTTTTTGTCTAATATTGTCATCTAACCTCCAATTTCTTTTATTTTTGAAAGTAATTCTTTTTTAAAGCCATCATCATTAATATCAGCTTCAATTGATAAATACCAAAGATTTTTATTCTTCATATCCATACACCTGACTGCATCTTTTTCTGTCATTAAGATTGGATGATTATCTTGAAAATTTAAATCCTCTTCTTTGAATTGATAGTGATCCGGAAAACTATGCTCTACAAGATTGAGACCTAAAGCGACTAATGTATTGTAAAACTTAGAAGGGTTTCCTATTCCAGCAACAGCATGCACGTTTCTCGATAAAGGCCAATCATTTGCAGGAAACCTTCTATTGTCACTTAACCGAACCCATTCCAGTGGTTTGTAGGTCATTAAACAATCTTCTTGTATCTCATCTAAATCTAATCTTTTAGAGGAACTAACGATAAAATCAACATCCTTTAGACGTTCAATAGGTTCTCTTAAAGGGCCAGCAGGCAAACAAAGATTATTTCCTATTCCTCTTATTCCATCAAAAACAACAATTTCCATATCTCTATCTAGCTTATAGTGCTGTAATCCATCATCACTTATAACTATGTCTGTATCTGTTTCTTCTAACAATTTCTTAACAGCTTGAGTCCTGTTAGGAGAAATACAAATTGGTCTATTAGTATTTCTATGGATAATAAGTGGCTCATCTCCTGAATCATCTACTCTCGAGTTATCATCAATAATTAACGGGTATTGATTTGATTTGCTTCCATAACCTCTACTTACTATTCCTGGTTTATATCCTTGGTCCTCAAGAAGCTTAGATAACCAAATAACAAAAGGCGTTTTTCCAGAACCTCCTACAATAATATTTCCAACAACTATTACTGGAATATCAGGCTTCCAGGAAAATTCTGGATTAAGT
>CAJWWR010000052.1 GCA_913048245.1 uncultured Prochlorococcus sp.
TTTAAATTTTTTGTCTCAATTAGAAAATAATATTTCAGTAGTAGTGGATGCTAAATTACCTCATCATTTAGAAACACTAGCTAGGGCGATTAAAGTAGTTTCTAAAGAAAAAAGATTTCTTTTTAGAACAGCAGCAAGCTTTATCAATTCTTTATCTGGTTTACCACCTAACCCAAAAGATACTGCAGATTTAGTATCTTTAAAATCGAAAAATAATGAGTTTGAATATAAGCCAGGTTTGATAATGGTTGGCTCCCATGTTCAATTAGCTACAGATCAATTAGAGGTTTTATTGAAAGATAATTCCTGTGAAGGCTTGGAAATACCAGTCAGTAAATTAGCTTATATTTTTACGTTAGAAGATTGTCAACAGGCAATCTTAGAGCTGGAGGGTAATTTATTATCAAAAATAGATGATATTTTAAATATGAAAAAAGTACCTGTTTTATATACTACTCGAGAAGAAATGAAGTTTTCTTCTTACTCTAAAAGAATGAATTTTGGACTGGAACTTGCAGAGTTTATGGCAATTCTAGTTGGGAAAATAAATAATAAGTTTGGTTATATTATTAGTAAAGGAGGTATTACAACACAACTCTTGCTTCAAAAGGGTTTGAATTTTAATCAAGTAGATTTAAAAGGCCAAATATTACCAGGATTGTCAATAGTAACAAGTAATTCTGATCAATATGATTTACCAGTAGTTACTTTCCCAGGTAATCTAGGCAATGAGAAAACACTTCTAGAATCATTTAGATTGATGGAGTCAAATTCTTAATTGTTGAAAGACTCTAAACAATATTTAATTAAAATCTTTCAACAATTGATTTAGCAAAATCACTACAACTAAGAGGCTCTACGCGTGGTTCCATTAATCGTGCCAGATCGTAAGTAACTTGTTTATCTGAAATAGATTTGCTCAATCCATTTGTAATTAATTTTGCTGCCTCATTCCAACCTAAATATTCCAGCATCATTACTCCACTAAGTATTACTGAACCTGGATTGATTCTGTCCAAGCCTGCATGTTTTGGAGCTGTTCCATGGGTGGCTTCGAAAATAGCCGCCGTATCTCCAATGTTTGCTCCTGGTGCCATCCCCAGTCCACCAACAATTGCTGCGGCCGCATCTGATATGTAATCACCATTTAGATTGAGAGTAGCAAGTATGGAATACTCTTGAGGACGAGTTTGAATTTGTTGAAAAATACTATCTGCTATTCGGTCATCAACCATCACCATATCCTTCCATTTTCCATTGCCATGACTACTTCCAATATTTGTAAGAACTGAACAAACCTCATCACAAATAGCTTTCTTTTTCTCTTCTGTTAAAGATGAAAAACCTGGATCAATTAACTCAGCATTCTCCTCGTAGGAGATGTGAGGATTTTTTTCTAAGTTATCTAAAATCCAACTTTCTCTTTCGGTTACGCATTCATTCCTGAATTCTGTGGTTGCTAATTCGTATCCCCAATCTCTGAAAGCTCCTTCAGTAAATTTCATGATATTTCCCTTATGAACTAAGGTCACATGTCTTTTGCTCCCCTCAAGGTTGAGTGCATGTTTAATCGCTCGTCTGATATGTCTTTGACTACCAATTTTGCTAACCGGTTTAATTCCTATTCCTGCTCCGTTAGGAATCTTCCTGTTTTTTAGTTTTTGGCTGGCTGGAATTATTTCATTATTGAGTTGATCAATCAATTTGATGCATTCGGGATCATCAGATTCCCATTCAATGCCCATATAAATATCTTCAGTATTTTCTCGATAAACAATTACATCTAAATCTTGCGGCTTTTTATGAGGGCTTGGAGTCCCTTCGTAATATTTGCAAGGTCTAACGCATGAATATAAATCAAAAATCTGTCTTAGAGATACGTTTAAAGATCTAATCCCTCCACCTACAGGCGTGGTTAAAGGTCCTTTGATTGCTATCCCGTAAGTTCTTATCGCCTCAAGAGTATCGTTTGGTAAGTATTGATAAGTTCCATATAAGTCGCAAGCTTCATCACCTGCATAGATTTTGAACCATTCAATGGATCGATTTTTTCCATAAGCTTTTTCAATAGCTTTATCGATTACTAATTGTGTAGCAGGCCAAATATCTATTCCTGTTCCATCACCTCTGATAAATGGAATAATTGGATGGTCTGGGACTACTGGGTTTCCATCAACAAAAGTAATTCTTTGCCCTTCTGATGGAGCAATGAGCTTTTCAAAATTTGCCATAATTTTTATTCAGCGATTAATAGATCTAATGTTGAGCTTATGTCTAAGTGGTAAGTTTTGATTAAATGATTTTGAACTCATGGCAGTAGCCTTGGCTAGGCAACTTCGTGAAGGGACTAAAAAGTCTCATACGATGGCTGAAAATACAGGTTTTATAAGTTGTTTTCTTAAGGGAGTAGTTGATAAGTCCTCATACAGAAATTTATTAGCTGATTTATATTTTGTTTACTCTGCGATGGAGGAAGAGATAGAAAAACTTTGTGAAAACTCTCATCCGATAATTTCTCCAATTGGATTTAAAGAGCTTTTTCGCAAGGGGAAATTGGAACAAGATTTGTCGTTTTACTTTGGTAGTAATTGGTCTGAATTGGTAAAACCCTCTAAGCCAGCTGTTGAATATGAAGCAAGAATTAGAGAAATTGCTAAAGATAATCCTGAACTTTTAATTGGGCATCATTACAGCAGATATATAGGTGACTTGTCTGGGGGACAGCTTTTGAAAACCATCACTAAAAAAGCCATGAATCTATCTGGTGATGAGGGACTTAGCTTTTATATTTTTGAGGAAATTAGAGATGAAAAAGAATTTAAAATCAAGTATCGAAATACTTTAGATAATCTTCCGATTGATCAAAAGATAGCAGATTCAATTATTGAAGAGGCTAATAGATCTTTTAAATACAATATGGATATTTTTAATGAGTTGGAAGGAAATTTAATTGCTGCTATAGGAAAAGTTTTATTTAGGTTTTTTGCAAATAAAAAGCGAAAAGGTAGTACAGAGTAATGAAATTAATATTTTCTCAAGACTATTGCTTTATTTATATTCAGTATCTATTAAGATGTCTATTAGAAGAGTTTAAAAGTTTTGTATTTATTTCTTCTTTTGGTCTTGTATCTTTAGTGTTATATAACTCTATACTAAACTTATCCTTACCATCACCCCTTGTAAACACGTTATTTTCAACAAAATCGAGCGGGTTATTTACCGTTACTCTAGCACTAGAAAACGGTTCAAAGAAGTTTTCTTCTAGTTCAAAATTAATAATAGCAGACTTTGTAAACTCAATTGCACCTACACCCTCTGTACTTGGCCCTGTAAGCTTGAATCTACAAAAAAAGTCAGTTCCGTTAATAGGAAATATTGGTTCCTCTTCTGCCATTAGAAATGTCTATTGCTAAAAACCGTCGTATCGGTAATTTGTTGATAAATTAGCCCTCGTTGGTTTTTTCTAATAAATTTCAGCTGCATACCACCTTCAGCATAAAATTTGTTTTTAAGAAGAGGCTTGTTTAATAAGTATATCATCCACCAGCTATCGATATCTCCATACAAATTATGTGATGTTGTGGTTAATGGTTCACGGGCACTTACAATGTATGTATCTAGTAAATC
>CAJWWR010000053.1 GCA_913048245.1 uncultured Prochlorococcus sp.
TTACTAATTATGTATTGGTTAGCAATTGTTCTAAATTCAGACAACACTGGATCGATGTACTCTCCATACTACGCTGTTCAACCAATGTCTTTTGCAAAACTATGGAATGGCATACTTCATATTTGGCCAATATTTGTCATCGCAATTATCGGAGGTCTTGCCTACAATATGAGAGTAATGCGAGGAAATTTATTAGATGTAATGCGTATGCAATATATTGAAACAGCAAGAGCAAAAGGTTTGTCTGAAAATCAAACATTATACCGTCATGCAGTACCAAATGCTTTGCATCCACTTGTAATGTTTCAAGGTATTGCTTTACCATATATGCTAATGGGAGAACTAGAAGCTGCGATCGTTTTATCTATTCCAACTGCAGGACCACTTTTAGTAGAATCTATTCAAAGACAAGACACTTATACTACTGCAGCAATTTTATTTTGCTTAACAGTAATATTAATTATTGGAAATATTATTGCTGATATTTTGCTAGCAATTTTAGATCCTCGAGTAAGACAGAATTAAATATTATGGAAACAACTTCAAACTTACAAAATTCATATTTTTCACTAGTAAGAAAAAGATTTTTAAAAAACAGAGTTGGAATATTAGGCTTAATTTTTGTAGGCTTTTTAATTTTCTCTGCTGTTTTTGCAGATTTTTTATCTCCATATGATCCAGCAGCAAGAGATAGTGATAGAGTTTTTTATCCACCTCAGGGAATACATTTCTTTGATGAAGATAATAATTTTTCGTTAAGACCTTTCGCTTATGGTTTTACTGAAGGATTTGATCCTGACACATATCTTCCAATAATGGAGATTGATTATACTCAAAAAAACTATCTTTATTTTTTTACTAGAGGATGGGAATATAAGTTTCTAGGCTTAAATTTGGATCTACATTTATTTACCACTAAAGAGGGGTCTAAAGTATTTTTTATTGGATCAGATGCCTATGGAAGAGATATGTTATCAAGAATTTTTAAGGGAAGTAGAGTAACGTTATTGTTTGCTCTCATAGTTGTAACTATAACAACTTTTATTGGTATTTTAGTGGGAATTAGCTCAGGTTATTTTTCAGGAAAATTTGATATAGCCTCACAAAGAGTTACGGAACTTGCTTTAGCTTTTCCAGATCTACCTCTGTATTTATCATTGGTAGCAATTCTACCAAGGCAAATGGATCCATTTCTGATTTTTATTTTTATGGCATTTATTTTATCCTCTTTACGGTGGGCTCAACTATCAAGAGAGGTCCGGGGAAAAACCCTTTCTTTAAGAAGATTAGACTATATTAAAGCAGCTGAAGCTTTAGGCTCCAATGATCTAAGAATTATTTATAGACATCTACTTCCTAATGTAACAAGTCACGTTATAGTAAGTGTTTCTTTATTGATACCTTCTGTAATTTTGACAGAAAGTTTTTTTAGCTTTTTAGGTTTAGGCATTCAATCTCCATTTGTTAGTTGGGGTCTTCAATTAAATTCTGCTCAAGATATGCGAACAATTGGAAGTTATCCTTGGGTTTTAAGTCCTGTCTTTGCAATCTTAATTTCAGTTTTAGGATTTAATGCTCTAGGTGATGCTTTACGCGATGCAATTGATCCATATGCAACAACAACAAAAAAATAATGACCAATCTTGTTGAAATTGAAAATCTTCAAGTAAAGTTTAATACAGATAGTGGTGAAGTAAATGCAGTGAATGGCATATCCTTTAATATTAAAAAGGGTGAAACATTAGCACTAGTAGGAGAGAGCGGGTCAGGTAAATCCGTTACTGCTAGAGGAATTATTCGATTACTTGCAGAAAATGCAATCATATCTGATCAAACATCAATAAAATTTAATGGGACAAATATAAATTCTTATTCTGAAAAAGAGTATCAAAATATTAGAGGGAAAAATATTTCAATGATTTTCCAAGAACCAATGAGTTCGTTAAATCCAATATATACAATTGAAAACCAAATTAGTGAGGTTTTAAAAATTCATGGAAAATTTTCAGATAAAGAACTCAAAGAAAAATGTCTTGAATTACTAAAACAAGTTCAAATTCCAGAACCAGAGTCTAGATTATCACAATACCCACATCAATTGTCAGGAGGACAAAGACAAAGAATTATGATTGCTATCGCAATCGCTAACAATCCAGATTTACTTATTGCAGATGAGCCAACTACTGCTCTTGATGTTACCGTTCAAACAGAAATACTTAAATTGCTTCAAAGTCTTCAACAAAAATATCAAATGTCCATTTTATTTATTACTCACGATCTGACTATTGTCAGACAAATAAGTGACAGAGTTTGTGTAATGTATAATGGAAAAATTAAAGAAACAGGCATTACAAAAGAAATTTTTGAAAATCCAAAAGATGATTATACCAAACACTTATTGTCTTCTGAGCCAAAAGAAAGAGATCTATATTATGATAAGAATGGAAGAAGTATCCTTTCAGGAGAAAATCTTAATGTAACATTTAATACTAAGGTAAAAGTATCAGGTAGAAATAAAGTTTTATCAATTAAAGCGGTAAATAATATTAGCCTTGATATTAAAGAAGGTGAGACTCTTGGAATTGTTGGCGAAAGTGGATCAGGTAAAACTACTTTAGGTCAAACTTTATTAAGATTAGTTGATAGAGAATCAAACACAGATGTAGAAGGTGAAATTAAGTTTTTTGATGATCGAATTGATCATTTATCTAGAAAGCAATTCAAACCATTTAGAAATCAAATGCAGATAGTTTTTCAAGATCCCTATGCATCTTTAAATCCACGTTTGTCTGTTAAACAAATTATTGAAGAGGGATTAATTGTAGCACTTAATATGAAAGATAAAAACGAACGGCTAAATAAAATTGAAAACATAATGAGTGAAGTTGGTTTAGAACCTAGCTCCATGCTTAGATTTCCTCATGAGTTTTCTGGAGGCCAAAGACAAAGAATAGCTATAGCAAGATCATTTGTCTTAAATCCAAAATTTGTATTGTTGGATGAGCCAACATCTGCTCTTGATTTATCTATTCAAAAACAAATTCTAGAACTATTACTCCAACTCCAAAAAAATCACAAAACTACTTATATTTTTATCAGTCATGATTTAAGAGTTATTAGATCAATAAGCCACAATTTAATCGTTATGAAAGATGGTTCCATTCTAGAACAAGGTGTGGCAAAAAATATATTAACCAACCCTCAGAATGATTATACAAAGAATTTAATAAAATCCGCTTTTGATATTATTTATTAATGAGGAAATTAAAAAACGTAACTATCCTAGGTGCAGGCACCGCCGGTTGGATTTCTGCATATATTCTAAGTGATTTTTTTTACACAAATAAACAAGATGTAAAAGTAACAATTGTTGATCCTTCAAGCATTCCTATAATTGGTGTTGGAGAAGGAACAACCGGAATATTTTATGATTTTTTAAAAAGATATAATTTAGATGAACTAGACTTTTTAAGAGAAACAAAAGCTACTCTAAAGTTTGGGATTGTTCATAAAGACTGGAAAGAATTAAATCATCAATATTATGGACCAATTGATGACCCACATTTGTTAGCATCTAAGAAAATTCCTGAAGATTTTGAATATCT
>CAJWWR010000054.1 GCA_913048245.1 uncultured Prochlorococcus sp.
TTCAGTATGTTTTTTATGCCAATGAAAGAATTCTTTATAACTTTTGATAAAAGATAAATCTAATTATCTTTGGTAAGCAGGATCTTGACGACTTCTACTTGGAGTAGGTCCAGCAGCTTCAAGCTGACCCTTTTCATTTGCAGGTTCAAACCTTACCCAATCATGAACTCCCTGTCTTTTAGCTATTTTCCATTCGCCATTTCTTTTTTCAAAACGATCAATATATCTACCACTAACAAAAACATCTTCATCAATTGATGAGTCATGCTCAGCTAAGAAACCCATATCAGACTCTTTCCCCTTTGCTATTCGGTGGTAAGCAGTCCAGTAAGCCTCTGACCAAGCTGTATCGCCATCCACTTCTATTAACAAGTTACCAACTAAATGTTGTGTAAATTCCATCTCTGACAAAATATCAAATGCAAAATTACAAAAATCTGAAGATGGTCCTTCATATTCACCGTGATGATGTATCGAATCCTCATGAAATACAGATTCTAATAATTCACGATCCATTCTATCTATTGCGCGACAATATTTATAAACAATATCAGCAATTTCCATTTTATCAGCAGCAAGTTTTAATTTTTCATCCATAGCTTACCTCTGAGAATCTATCTTATTTATTACCAAAAAGATATTTATCTACATTTTCATGAAAAAATCTTATTCTATTTTCTTGAGCTGGCATGTAGTCACCAATGTAACCTCTTGAACTTAATCCTTTTTGTTGGCTGGTCCAAATAGCAACATCTTCAGAAATTCCATCACCGACATCTACCTCAGTATGATGGCCAGTTATATGCGGAATTTTGGTATTTATTGCAGTTTTCTTTTTTAACATATGTGAATAATATTCATCTACTCCCTTTGGGAATAGAGTAAGGTACCAATAATCAAAATAACATTTAGTAGGATCTGTTGGATGAGGAGTACCCCTTAACCATTGCATACCATCGGGCTTTACACTGAAAGACATATTCGGAAAAATCGTATAATGATGATGATCAGTGAGCTGGGTATCTGAGAATTTACTAAAATCGTAACCTTTCTCTTTGTCCAATTTTCTTTTTTGTTTCTGAAGATCTTCCCTGATATCTAATAATCTTCCTTTATAGTCATTCGCATTCATTTCCCAATATTCAATTGCAGGAGCGATAGCTTCTAATACTTTCTTTTCTTCATCATATACACTCTTGCTCGGAATATATCCTGGCATTAACATTCTTGCATGCATACTGTCATACATATCGAATTGGCATGAATAATATTTTTCATCAGAAAAATATTTTAGAGCTGGGTGTACATACGGGGTATGATATGATTCATTAAAATTATCTTGTACACATTTCCAATTCCAGTCACCTTCAACAGTAACCCAATGTGTTCTAATCATTTCGGATATTGGATAATTTTCTAATTGATCCATAACTGGATGAAGATAATCTTTTAAAGATTTTGAATTAGGATCTAAGTTAAAGAAAATAAAACCAGCCCATATTTCTGTTTTGATTTCAACAAGGTTCCTTTTTCCACATGGTGAGCCTTGAGGAAAATCTTCTTCATCTGGCACATATTCTAATGTTCCATCAAGACCAAACTTCCAAGCGTGATAGGCGCAAGAAAAGCCATCTAAATTTCCATCTTCAACTTGAACTAGTTGATTGCCTCTATGCTGACAAACATTATAGAAACATCGAATCTTCGAGTCTTGACCTTTTGCACATAAAATCGACTCTCTTCCAAAATCAAAAGTAAAAAAATCACCAGGATTTTCAAGTTGTTGTTCCAAGCCTGCAACTTGCCACACTTTAGTGAATAATTTTTCCCACTCTAGCTCCATAAATTCTTTTGAAGTGTATCTATTTCCAAGAATAGGCTTACTTCCTAACTTTGGTTCTGGAGCTTTAACAGTATCTGCTCCAAAAAATGCTTCAGATTTTGATGCTATTTTGTCCATAATAATATCCCCTAAATTTCTTATACTAATATTAAACCAATTAAATATTTAATTTAAATAAAATCTTTTATTATTTTAAATTTGTCAATGAAACAGGGCTATCTGACATCGAATTAAGATATGCAATTAAATTTGCCCGATCTTTATCCTTTCTTAATCCTACAAATGCCATTGAATTGCCAGGAGCATATTTTTTAGGGCTTTTTAGCCACAGATTCATATCTTCAACTGACCAAACTCCTCCAAGTCCTTTAAGTGCATCAGAATAGTTAAAACCAGCAGCTTCAGCTTTAGCCTTTCCTAAAATTGCCCATAAATTAGGGCCAATTCTATTTCCTCCTCCTGAATTAAAACCATGACAGGCCGTACATTTTGAGGAAACTTTTTTTCCTGCATCAATTGAGGCAGCTGCAAGTAATTCTTCGAATGTTAATTTAGGTTTTTCTGGAACTACTACATCTACCGTTGTTGTTTCTGTTATTGAAGCTATTTCAGAGGTTCCAATGTCACCATAGGAAAGCCTAATTGCCTTTAATAAGTTAAGTTTTTTTTCAGCAATTAATATATTATCTTCAAGCTCATCTGTATTTAAAATTCTATGTGATTTGCCACTTAAGAGAAAATTTAGCGCCGTTTCTTCTTCGCTTATTTTTTCATCTAATTCCTTAGCTGTAATTATTGATTTAAAATGATTAACAAACCTTAACTGTCTCTCAAGTTTTTTTTCTAACTTATCTCTTCCAAGTACAGTGTGGGTAATATTAATTTCATTATTTGGTTTTGATTTTTCAGAAAAATAGGTTTCATCTATAAAATCAATATTGGCAAATAATTCATCTTTTGACGGAGGGTTTATAGATTCAACATAGAACAAATTATTGCTAATCCTTATAAGTCCAATGACTATAAGAAAAGTAAAAGAGATAGCTAAAAAACTTTTTATTATTATATTTATGTTTAAATTCATGCCGTTTTCTATAACAATATTTGTCGTATTTGTAGATAATTAAATTAGACAATTTAATTAAACTACTTAATAAGTTTAAATTAAAAGAATAGCAATATGAAAAATTTAATAATTATACCTTCTCGTCTTGAGTCTTCAAGGCTACCAAATAAACCTCTCGCAGATATAAATGGGGAGCCAATGATTGTGCATGTATTTAATAGAGCTAGGGAAGCAAATATTGCTAATGTTATTGTCGCTGCAGGAAATATCGAAATTAAAGAGGCAATAGAAAATGTTGGTGGGGAAGCAATTCTAACCAATCCTGATCATGCATCAGGTTCTGATAGAATATATGAAGCCCTCACTATATATGATAAAGATTCTAGTTACGATAATGTTATTAATTTACAAGGGGATTTACCAAATATACAAAAAGATGCATTAACCAAAATAGTTTCCCTTTTAGATTCTGGTAACTCTGATATTTCTACATTAGGGGTTAAAATTTTTTCTGATCAAGAAATCTTAAACCCTAATATTGTAAAAGTTTATGTTAAGAATCTCTCAGACAATAATATTATTGATGACTTTGATAGGACTTTTGATTTAAGTAAAAAAGATTTTCTATATCATCATATTGGAATATATGGTTAT
>CAJWWR010000055.1 GCA_913048245.1 uncultured Prochlorococcus sp.
CTTATCTGTTACAAGCAGGTGTTATGGCTGCTGGCTTAGATGGTTTAAATAATAAAACAGATCCAGGAGAACCATTGTTTTGTAACATGTACACAGATTACAAAAATTATCCAAATCTAGAGAGACTTCCAAACGAACTCGAAGAATCGCTTGATAACTTAGAGGAAAATAAAACTTTAAAAGATACGTTTGGAGAAAAAGTGATAGCAAGCTATATAAAACTTAAAAAACAAGAATTAGAGTCTTTTGATAAAGAAGAAAGATTTGATAAGAGATCCCCAATAACTACTTGGGAAAGAAATAACACTTTGGACTGCTAATTAATGAATAATATTTCCGATGATAAATCTTGGAAATATTCTGATTTCATAGAAAATTCAAATTATAATTTTGATAAAAATCAAATTTTTAGTGTTTTATCAAAAAATGAAATGAATGATGCTTTCAATATGATTTCGAGATGGGATGGCTACTCTCCTACTCCACTAGAAAATTTAAACCACTTAGCATCTGAATTACAATTAAAAAATATTTTCTATAAAGATGAATCAAAAAGATTTAACTTAAAATCATTTAAAGCCTTGGGTGGAGCGTATGCTGTAGAAAAAGTATCTCAAAATAAAAAAAATATTACTGTATCAACAGCAACAGCTGGGAATCATGGAAGATCAGTTGCATGGGGCGCAAAAAGACTTGGACTTAAATGCAAGATATTCATAAGTGAATTTGTTTCTGAAAGTAGGGCTGAAGCAATGAGAGGTTTTGGTGCTGAGGTTTTTAGGGTGAAAGGAAATTATGATAACTCTCTACAAGAGTGTATTAAACAATCAAAATTAAATGGTTGGCAAATTGTTCAGGATGTTGCTTGGGAGGGTTACGAAATTGTACCAAAATTAACTATGGCTGGTTACTCCGTAATGATGAAAGAGATTTCAGATCAGTTAAAAGAAAATAAAATTACACATATATTTTTGCAAGCAGGTGTTGGCGGAATGGCAGCAGCAATGATTGCAGGTTGTGCAAGATATTTAAATAATATTCCAAATATAATTATAGTTGAACCAGAGTCTGCTGATTGCGTTCTAAAAGCGGTTCAAAATAATACAATAGTTAAAATTAATATTGAAAAAGAAAGTTTAATGGGAGGAATGTCATGTGGAGAAGTATCATTGATCCCATGGAAAATAATTAATACAAATTCAAAATATTGCATAACTGTTCCAGATGATAAAATCGCAGATACAATCAAAAGTTTAGCTAATTGTTCTTTTAGTAATAAAAAATTAGTTGGGGGTGAGTGTGCGACTCCAGGCATCATTAGTTTAATTGCATCATGCAACAATAGTAAGTTAAAAGATATATTAAATTTAAATAAAGACTCTCAAGTCTTATTGCTTGGCTGTGAAGGTGATGTAGATGAAGATCTTTATAATAAACTATTAAATATTTAATAATGAAGAATATTGGATTAGTCTGGATTAGAGAAGACTTTAGATTAGATAATAATCATGCCTTAGCTTACGCATCAGAAAATCATGAGTCTGTAATTGCTTTTTATATTTACAATCCTAAAAACTTTATTCGTAAAAGAGAAGCTCAACAGTGGTGGACTTACAAATCATTAGAAAATTTTAAGACAGAATTAGAAAAATATAACATAAAGTTAGAACTGCTTATTGGAGATGAATTAGAAATTTTTTCAAAAATAAAAAGTGGAGTAACTATTTATTGGAATAAAATCTATGAACCGAATGTTATCTCTATGGGAAAAAAAATCAGAGATATGCTTATTAAAAACAAAGTTGAGTATAAATATTTTAAAGGAAACATTTTAAATGAATTCCAAAATGTAACAAAAAATGATGGAACTCCATTTAAAGTTTTTACTCCATTTTGGAGAGTGGCTGAAAAAATCTATATTAACTCAGTTCCATCTAAAATAGCTAGATTAAAAAAAATTAAAAAAAAAATTGGTTATTTTAAGAAAGAATCTAATTTAAAGGAAATTTTACCAAAAAAGAATTGGTATAAAAAATTTGAAAAATATTGGAATGTTTCTGAGCAAGAAGTAAATAAAATTTTAAAAAACTTTATTCAAAATAAAATAAAAGATTATGGAACTTCGAGAGATATACCTTCAATTGAAGGTACGTCAAAACTATCACCATATATTAAACATGGCCAAATACATGTGGAAACTATTTGGAAAAAATGTAATGAAATAAAATCAAAAAGTATTGGTTACAGAAAATATATTAATGAATTAGGATGGAGAGAATTTTCTCATAGCTTAATTAATTATTTTCCAGAAATGCTTAAAGGAAACTTAAGAAAAGAATTTGATAAATTTCCTTGGGTAAAAAATGAAAAACATTTAATTGCTTGGAAAAAAGGACTAACTGGATACCCAATCGTAGATGCTGGCATGAGAGAGTTATGGGAAACAGGATGGATGCACAATAGAATTAGAATGGTTGTGGGTTCTTTTTTAGTTAAACATTTAAGAATAAATTGGCAAGAAGGAGAAATGTTCCCTTCCCAACCTCTTCACCAGAGGCGGAAGAACTAATCAAAAAACTCAAACCTTAACCCCCTATGAAAATCTTCGTTGAATGGCAGGATCAATTTAATAGATGGCAAAGATATGGTTACTATCACAGTGATCTATCTGCTTATTCAGTTGCTAATAACAGAGCAAGATCAACAGGTAAGCGTCATAGATTGATTACTGAAGATCATTCTTTGTTAGATATTATTGAAGCAAATTAGCTCATGTGATTGAAGACTTCGATATGTTGCGAAACAGGATGTAAATTTCCTGTTTGTTGTCTAGCTTGTTGATTAAGAAGATTAATTTGATTGATGACAGTTGCCGTTAGTAAAGAAACCAACATTAGAGATATTCCTTTAGATGAAATCAAAATGAGGTTCAGATTAAGAACCCCAAAAGATTTAAAGGTAAGAGAACTTGCTGAAAGTATCAGGACTATTGGTCTCTTAAATCCAATAACCATTGATAATCAAAATTATCTTGTTTGTGGTTTTCATAGATTATCTGCTTACAAATTACTTGGATTTGAAACCATACCAGCAATAACCAAAGATTATTCTTTGCTCTATTCAGAGTTGGGAGAAATAGAGGAGAACTTGACTAGATCTCCTCTATCAAAGATTGAAATAGCTGAACATATTGTTAGGCGTGAAGGCATATATTCAGAATTAGGTATGAGACTTGTAAGGGGTGTTTCATGCAAGGAAGGTTTTATATCTACAGATCAACTGGCAGAAGAATATGGTTTATCAAATAGGGCATATAGGTTGAAGAGACAACCATCAAAGATCAACGAAGAGGCACGGGATTTATTGA
>CAJWWR010000056.1 GCA_913048245.1 uncultured Prochlorococcus sp.
ATCCCTCCATGTTAGATCGACTGTCAATCGTATTTAATATGGCGGTGCAAGTAGTAAGCGTTTCATTTATTCCCAAGTTTTCATATCAGTAGTTCCTTGTGATCTTTGCATCCAAGAATATTTCCAAGTACCATTTAAATTTTTAAAAATGCAAGTATAAGTTGAAAGGTCTTTATTTTGATTCCCTTTATAACTAAAGACTTCATTTAAGGTAAAAACTGCATAAGCCATATCACCCAAAATTTCAATTTTGTGGATTTTGATTAGTTCTGATGATTCTGCAACTAAGTCTTTACTATCAAACATTTCAACCAATCCTTTTGCTGAAATAGGATTTCCACTTGGTCTTACTGCTAAAAAATCTACAGTTACGTTTGGCAATAGAAAGGAAGAATCTTCACTAGTTGCATAACCATTAATTAAATCTTCTATAGCATTAGTATTTGACATTAAAAAAAAGCGAGTTGTCTCTTATTTTAGATAGATTGTCAATCAATACAAAGTTTGGATAAAGTTTGGATAAAAAATTAAGAATACTTGAGATCCCAGTAATAGCTTGACGGGTTTACTCTTCATTAGCCAGTAGCTAGGTTCTGGAATTGTCATAGGTAAACATAGTTGAGAACTAAGATTTTAGGTTTAATATGGGTCGAAATCTCAAAGTTCGAATCAGGTTCGAATCGGATTAAATATTCGCCTGTCTAATTCTTCTGAATTTTAACTAAGAAATTGCTGTAGCCAAACAGATTAGCTCTCATGAATTCTTGCTTATTCAGAAACTTATTTATAGCATTAAGTCTTTGCTAGTAATAAATCACCCCAAAAAACCTTGCACCCAAAATGCATCCAAATCCTAAAAGTTAATTGCTACTGTTTTGTAATTTGTATTTATTACATACAATTTTGGTAATTTAATTATTATTAGAAATAACCTAATTAAATCAATTGTTTAAATTAAAGTCACTAGGATTAATTTTTTTATCTTTTGTATTAGGTATCTCTATTGTCAAAGTTATATCTAATAAATTAAAAGTGATTTATCCCAATAGGGAAAGTTCAACTCAATTAGCCTATGAAACACTTGATAATTTTCTCGTAGAACTTAAGAAAGCAAAAAGCTTGACTTCTCTCTGTCAAACAGATTTAAAAATTTTGGAGTGTCAGAAAGCTATTGGAGCATGGAAACCAGAGAAATTTGAGAGGGTAAAAATGGAAGTACCAGCATGTTTTGATCAATGTATGCTTGATGCTTTTGGATTTTATCGAGATAGTCAATCAGGTAAAGATATACCTGCAGTTAGAACAAAAGATTTTGATGCAAGTGCTCCAAGTAGAGGTTTTGAAGCAACACTATATCCAGTTGCAATAAAAATATTCAGATATGAAGGGTGTGCCGGATGTGCTCTAACTTATCAATATCCTACTAAGCTTTCTGCTGAACATGGGAAAAAGACGTTTGATTTACCTGTACTTACTAGAGGTGGATATTATTTACCTTCAACATTAAGAAAAGCGATTTTAAGGGACCCTTCACAAGAGCTTCAATTCCGTGCAAAGACTACAGAAGGTGAATTTATTATGGAAATTTCTGCAAAATCAATCTCAGAATATACAAAAATGTTAAAACTTCTTAAGTACGATTTTGAATTATGAAATTTAAAAAATATTTATTTTTGTTTTCAATTATTCCCTTAATTGGAGTGTCTTCTTGCAGCAATGGAAATGGTAGTACTATTGATCCATTTATCAATAATAATGATAGTAGCAAGGTTGTTAAATCACTCACTAAGGAATTAAAAGCCTTAACCAAAGAAGTAAGAAAGTTAAAATTAAACTCTAGAAATTCATCAAAACATTTGTCCTCCGACTCAGCCGAGGACAATATGTATTGTACGGATAATATGAATTCCAGTGTGACAAGAATTACAAAAGGGGTTCTCCCAGAAGGTTACGCAGATTTAGATGATTATCAATTAACTTCTGATTTTAGAAGGCCAGGTAAAAAATTCCCTTTCTCAGAGGCTCTTACTTTTAACGATCCAGTTACTGGTGAATCAGTTGCTGTGAGAGATCAAAACTTTGTACCAGGAGGTTCAAAGGTCTCTTCAGTTTGGGGAAGAGACTCTATTAGACTCGGAGGCTATTGGGTATTTAGTCATACCGTTGGCTTTACAACTTTTTATAGCATGTACCCATTTGAAGCCAATATTCTTTGGATCCCAGATGGGGATAATTTCCTTGTAATTAAAGGCTGTAATGGAGTTTTTAAGGTTACTAAAGATATTGCAGCTGCATTGTTAAAGGCAGATGATAGTAAAAATAGTTTCATCAGATTCTCTACTGAAGGCACAGGTAGCGCTCATTTAAGTGAAATAGGGAAAGAGACAGTCTTGTCTTGGAAGAAAGTTTATGCCAACTGGAAACCTGCACCAAATATAAAAATCGAAGACTTAGGTTTTTAATCTTAATAAATGAATTTTAATAAATCTGCCAATTTAGCATTATGGCTTATATTTCTAGTACTAGTTGCTCCATACTTCTTAAATAATAATTTCATAAGAAAGTTTTCCCCAATACAAAATAAAGCTAATAAAGAATTAAAGCAAGATAAAAAATCACAAGAACAAAATGAGTTGATATCAATCGAGGAAAATCCTCAAAAAAACAGATTTGAATTTAGAAATGATTTAGCGATTTTCACAATTGAGAGAGCAAATGATGTATGTACTGAAGATTTCATTAAAAATGCAGTTGCACAAAATTTAGAAAATCAAAAACTGCTTATGAAAAGGATGAGGAATGTTGTCCCAAATTACATTAAGTTTGACTGGAAGCCTTATACATATAAAAAAATGAGTGAGATTATAAAAAAAGAAGATTGTATAGATAAATACAAAGAGATAATTTTGCCATATGGCCAGGAATTAGAAGTTAAATCCAAATCAGAACTTATACAAAGAGAACCAGAATTTTATAAGAAATTTTATTTTATTTACTCTTGGGATCCAGATTGGCCAAATTGTCCTGAATTTGGATATCCTGCCTGTAAAAGGATTAGTATTGAGAAATGGAAAGCTATTGCTATTGAAGAAGATTAGTCATATAAAAATATTTATAAATAAGCACCCAAAATTAAGAATTTCATTCTGAATTAGTCCTCATGTTATTCTCTAAAAAACCTAATATAGTTCGTTTGTGCGGGTACCTTGGGAGCACTAGGTCGCAGGTTCTAATCCTTTCTCCTTAAAAAGTGTGAATAAAGTGTGAATAAAAAATTACGAATCCTTGAAATCCAAGTTATAGCTGGACGGATGTACTCTCCATTAGCCAGAAATTTTCTTCAGTCATATCAAGGGATTAGCA
>CAJWWR010000057.1 GCA_913048245.1 uncultured Prochlorococcus sp.
TTTACTATAAAAATTATAGGAATATCAAGAAGTTTGGCAACATTTGCAGTACTTGAATAAGCAGTTGCTCCTAATCCGTCGAAAAGACCCATAGCTCCTTCAATTAATGCAAATTCATTTTTCAAAGAATACCGAAAAAAATTTTCTCGAACCCATTCTTCACCACTTAAAAAAATATCTAAATTTCTACAAATAGGTTGGCCAATAGAGCTAAGTTGTTGCTGATCAAGATAGTCTGGCCCTACTTTAAAAGTTTGTATTTTAATACCTTTTGAAAAAGCCCAACAAGAAATCAATAGTGATAAAGTAGTTTTCCCACTATCAGTTGAAGGAGAGGAAATAATACAAGACATTTATTAATTTTATTTAGTAAAACTATTAAATATTTGAACTGCGACCTTAATAGTACTTTCAAAGAGTGGACTTGTATTTCCTCTGCTGCTTCCCAATAAATTACTTACATCAGATTCTGATGAAGAAAAAGTATTTGGAACGACTTGCTCTATTAATTGCATATCAGCCATACCTCCAGCTTCAAGCCTCGTACATTCAACAGATTCACAGCCCAGAATTATGCAAGTATTGTTTGTTCGAACCTCACTAATTTTGGAAATCAACCTTAATCCAATAACTTGGCCTGAATGAATACTTGGATTGCCCAAAGGGACAGAGTTTATAGCTGTCGAAATTTTATCTCCATTTTTTCTTTTAAATTCTATTTTTATTAATTCTCCATGATTTTCTATTTTTGAAAATAACCATTCTAATTTGTCACTAACCCATGAAATTAAAAATAACGCCTGAAGAAAATTACCCTCTGCAATATCTATATCAATATCCGAAATATGGTCTAGTATTGGCCTCCTTGATGGAGGGTCAAAAATCATTGCCAATGATTCTCTCCAACTTTTAAGTCTTACCCAATTTAAATCATTAATAGCTTTATTTGATCTTATTGATTGATCAAGAATTTTCAAGCATCTTGTTGGCAAACCATTTGCAGTATCGATAATTAATCGAATACCATGATCGTTAAAATAATTAAAAATTTCTTGTGATTCATTAAGACTACCGTTCCACCATAACCATATAGGTAAATCTTTAATAGTCAGTTCATCAATAATTTTCAATCCTTTCTTATTAATAGAATTAGAATCACCTCTGATAACTACTAAGTCGCCACAAATAGGTTGATCTGCAGTGTTATCACTTAGTGGGCAATAAGCCGATACAAAAGTTTTTATTTCTGTTTTTTTATTTAAAGTTGGAGCTAAGGTAATCAATCTTCTGGGATTTAAAGTGCTTATTGAGGATTCAAAGAATTGCCCTCTTAAATCTTCATAATCTTTATTTGATAAACTCCCCTTCAATAAATTCAATAACTCTTCGCTATTTACGGAATTAGTGTTTGAAATGCCATTATCAACTAATAGTTTCTTTGCGACTCTTATAATTTCTGGACTTAAAGTCCCAGTAATTGGTCCACTAATTAAGCCTGATTGAACTAAACATTGTTCAAGCCACGCAGGCTGCCACACCATTAAAGTAAAAGTATTTGCACCAGAATTATCTGCATCTTCAGAAATCCATAACTTATTTAAGTAATTAGATATTTCTTGATAAGGAAGTTCTAGAGGTGTTTGAAGTGTTAATTGAGGTTTCATTATGAAGTTAAGGTCTACGCCAGAAAATATTATCTTTGGAAAGTAATTGATCTGATTCAGGAGGGCCCCAAGTCATTGATTCGTATTTATGAATAGGAAGCTTCCAAGGAGCATTTTCCATTAATTCTATTAGTGGTGTATAGAGTTTCCAAGCAGCCTCTACCTCATCACTTCTTGTGAATAAGGTAGGATCAGAAAGCATGGCATCAGCCAATAATCTCACATAACCTTCATCAGAAGGTTCCCCAAAAGATTCATCATAAGAGAATTCCATCTCTACAGGTCTTGATTTCATACCAGAACCTGGTGATTTTACTTCAAATTTAAAAGTAGCACCTTCATTGGGTTGAATCCTAATAATAAGCTGATTTGGAGCAGGATTAATTATTGTTGATTCAAATAAATGTACTGGGACATCTTTAAATGTTAATACAATTTCCCCAAGTCTTTTAGGTAGCCTTTTGCCTGTTCTTAAATAAAAAGGAACACCTTGCCAACGCCAATTGTCAACAAAAATTTTTGTAGAAATATAAGTTTCTGTTGTACTGTTCAAATTTACACCATCTTCATCTCTATAATCTTTTATTCTTTTTAGGCTATTTCCTCCTTTTGCATACTGTCCTCTGATGCAGCAATTCCAAGGTTCATTCTCGTCCGCAAGTTTTGAGGCTTGAAGAACTTTTGCCTTTTCATTCCTTATTGCCTCAGGTTCAAATTTACCGGGTGGCTCCATTGCTATTACAGCAAGCATTTGTGTTAAATGATTTTGGAGCATATCTCTTAAAGCCCCAGAGCTTTCGTAATAGCCTGCTCTATCTTCAACACCTACTGTTTCAGATGAAGTAATTTGAACACTTGATATATAATTTCTGTTCCAGATTGGTTCAAAAATAGTGTTAGCAAACCTCAAAACAAGAATATTTTGAACTGTCTCTTTACCTAAATAATGATCAATCCTATAAATCTGACTTTCTTCAGCACAACTTTGAACGATCTTATTCAATTTTTTTGCACTTGAATAATCTCTTCCAAAAGGTTTTTCAATCACTAAACGACTTTTCTTAGGGTCATCTAAAAGGCCAGCTGCTTTAAGAGCTTTACATCCACTTGCATAGAAATTCGGAGATACTGATAAATAAAATGTTCTATTACCATGAGTAGCTTGTTTTTTATCAATTTCATTTAATCTTTTAGAAAGCCTTACGACATGATCACTTTGTTGTAAGTCAACTGGTTCATAGAAAAGATAATTAGAAAATTGTTCCCACTCCCTTTCTTTACCAGATATTTGATTGGATAGCTTTACTTTCATCTTTTCTCTAAACTCATTATCAGTCCAAGGTCTTCTCGCACAACCAACTATTCCAAATTCACTAGGAATTCTTCTTTGCAAATAGAGTTCAAATAAGGCTGGTATTAATTTTCTATGAGTAAGGTCTCCACTAGCACCAAAGATTACTAAGCATTGTGGAGGTATAACTCTTTCCTGACGTAAGCCTAATCTAAGAGGATTACTTAAAGTTGAAGGCATATTCAAAATTATCTTATTTTTAAAATCCTCTTTTTTTAGGGAAATAGCTAC
>CAJWWR010000058.1 GCA_913048245.1 uncultured Prochlorococcus sp.
AGAACAGTTTGCTGGGGTCATTTGGAGACTCTTAATAGGTGTTTACCTAGTAGATATAAAGCTCCGTCTTATTTAATGGCACTAATAAAAAGAGATATTGAGAATCCGAACAAAGACTAGAAAGATTTGATAATTAAAAATCATAACTTTCATCTACAACTTTGGAAAACTCAACAAACTTTAAATTGGTTTCCTCAGACTCGAGAAATAACGTAATACTGACGAAAGTCTTCCCAAAACTTATATTCGGATAGATATCATATTTTTTGCATAAGTTTTCTAGACGCTCCATAAACGCACTAATTTTTTCGTAGTTATTAAATTCAAATCTTTTTTCAAGCCTTGCAGGTGACTTTTTTTCTAACCACATAATTTCCTATCTTTATTCAATTAATTTGGGTCCCAATAATCAATAATTCCACCTATGGTTAAATCGGTCTGGATTTGGGGGTTGTGGCATGCAAACCTTGCAGCGGAACCACTAGCTGTGAATACCCAATTACCTTCTCTGGCTCCAACTGGGTCAACTGCTACTAATTTTTTACCTTTATTATTTTCAAGAATTCTCAAATTCATATGACCTAATCCTTCAACTCTCTGGGTACATACAAGCCTACCCAAAACTCTCATTATTTCCATAAGTCTTATCCTCCTTCCTTTTGACTGGCCTGAGGATCCCAATGATCAATAATTCCAACAATAGTTAAATCGCTAGGATAGGACTTACTGCCTGCTGCTTCTCTAGCAGCAGAACTTCCTACACAAATTACCCAATCTCCTGGTTTACAACCTACAGCATCAACTGCAACTTTGCTAGATGAGCCATCCAGAACCACCTGTAAATGTTTATGCTCAAACCCTGAGATTCTATTTGTAGACACAAGTGGTTTTATTACTTTGCAAATTAACATTTAGTGAGCCTCCTCTGATTTTTTGTCTAAAGACATTCCAATTATTTGAGCGGAATGCACGTTGTCCCTATCCCTAATAGTAAGGCAAGTGTGCAACAAGCCTTGATCAACTAGATTTTTATATCTAATTGATATCGCATTATTTACCCTATCACAATCCTTTGTGGCTCTCTCTTTAGCTCCAGGTACTTTACCAGAATAATCAAATCTTATTACAACTGGTATTGGAAGATCTTGTGAAACATTTAATCCAGAAAAGATTTTTATTCCTACGTCCAAATCTGGTGCACCTTCTTCAACAGTATCTAAGTGAGAGAAATAAGTTAAGTTTCTTAAATGAACCTCCTTAAATCCAATTCCAACTCCTATAAATCTTTCAGCATGTCCAATGTCTTGATAAGAACCATCATGGAATTGCTTCACATAATCTATTTGGGAGATATTATTTTTGATTATTCTAAAAATGAATTTATCCAATCCCTCTAGTTGATTTCTTGTAGATTTTCCTCCGATAATTTCACAAATTTCTCTCTCAGCCTCTTCTTTAGAAAGATTTAAAGTTGAATTATAAATGTCTAAAGTTGAGATAGTTTTTTCTAGATCTATCTCTAAATCTTTTGAAGACAAATGTATTTTTAATGCGTCCGTATCAGTATCGAGACCTATTAACATCAAGTCCACAGAGGCTCCACAACAAAAACTGTTTTCTACTGCCTCTCTAAAATCGTATAATCTTTTGCGACCTTCATGAGCTGCTAAGTGGTCATCACTGCCATGAGCTGCACAACCTTGATGCTTAGGATCTACTGAACTAAAATGATATGTAACTATTTTTAAATATCTTGTATTTTTTTGAGGTTCATTAGGATTGTTTTCTCTATATCTTTTATGCTCAGTCTTTACCCATCTATTTACTGTGTTTTCAACATCGAATAAGGCTCCTGCATGTGATCTCCTTCTAACAGAGCTAAATGGGATTCTCATCACATATGCAACTGAATGAGCCAACCTTCCATCAGAACAAGGAGTGATATCTAAAAGATGAATTCCGCATTTTAATAGGAATTCTTGAAACTCTATAGCTTTTTTACTTCCTTCTGAACTTTCTAAAGGATCATCTTCAAAAAAAATTTTACTTAATTTTTCATGTTGTTTAAAAACACACCATGCATATAGACCTCTCATATCCAATGGCTTAACCCACGATTTTTCTAAAATATGAAATGGTAATTCAATTCCTAATTTTGCACGTGAGATTTTTTGCGCTAATTCAATAAAATCCTCATGATGTTGAATCTGAGCAATTTCCTTCAAAGTAGGGACAATATTATCAAAATCACTTTTTATTTGATTCTCATACTCATATAGTTTTTTATTCTCTGAATTATCAGTTAGAGAATGAGATTTGCCAGAGATCTTTAGACTTTGTCCCCTTGATGTTTGTTGGTGAATATTTTCAGTAAAAGTTTTCATCGGAGCTGTAGGCCCCAATGTGAAGTTCTTGGCTTTGGCCAATCCTCTCAAAGGCATTACTTACTTAACCTCTTGCACCACCAGAGAATGTGACAAGTTGTCCTTCTCTAGTATTCCCACTCGAACCTGTTATTAAGAAGTCAGGTTTTTCTGTATCTTCATTCCTTTTGTTTTCTAATGAGGGCATAGCTCCATTAAAACCTGCTCTAGATGGATTTCTCTTTCTCGCAGAAGCACCTTCTGTACCAGTAACTTTGTCACCACGGTCCCAATCATCGCCAGTTACATTTCCAACAGATTGGCCTTCACCAGTAATTCTTGATGCCAGTCTCTTTTCTGGTTGTTCTTCCCCAATATTTCTGTCTTCGATCTGCATCTTTTGCTTATAAGTAATATTCTTATTAGGCTCAAATCTAAATTGCTCAGTTCCAGTAACTTTATCAACTGCCATATCAAAAGGTCCTGTTATCTTTGAACCATTTTCATATT
>CAJWWR010000059.1 GCA_913048245.1 uncultured Prochlorococcus sp.
GCTTTCCTGTAACACATGCTGCACCATTAATATCTGCGGGATGTATTTTTCTATATTCATCAGCAATCCATGCCATTTCTTTTGAAGATGTTCCAATATCAGGTGCTGGAACATTCATAGATGGACTTATTAAGTCTCTTTTAATCAATTCTTGTGCAAATCTTCTGGTAATTTTTTCTAATTCTCTTTTTTCCCACATAGAGGGATCAATTTTAAGACCACCTTTTGAGCCCCCATAAGGAACATTAATAATTGCACATTTGTAAGACATTAAAGCTGCAAGAGCTTCAACTTCTTCTGCATTGGTAGCCATATCAAACCTAATTCCGCCTTTTGTAGGCTCCATATGCTCGGAGTGAACAGAGCGCCAGCCTTCAAATGTAAATATTTTTCCTCTCAGCCTAACCCCGAATCGAACAGTATAAGTAGAATTACACGTAATTATTTTATTCGCCAAGCCATCAGATAAATTTGTGAACTTAAGCGCCTTATCGACGTATTTAGTCGTGTCTAATAAAAATTTATTCATTATCTCCCACCTATAATAATTCATAATATATCAGTATTAATAAAAAAATAGATAATAATATTTTTTAAACTATAATAGCGAGTCTTGTGGCGGGCGTAGCTCAGTTGGTTAGAGCGCTGGATTGTGGCTCCGGAGGCCGTGGGTTCGAACCCCATCGCTCGCCCCATTTACTAGGTAAATAAAATGAAAGTAAACATAAAAAAATTAAAAGATTTAGAAAGGAAGATAACAATTTCTATTCCTGTTGAGGATTATGCTTCTAAATTTAGTTCTAAATTAAAAAATGTTAAAACTAAGGCAAAAGTTGATGGTTTTAGAAAGGGGAATGTTCCAAATGATGTGCTTGAGCAAAGATATGGACAATCTATTCATGCAGAAGTAATCAATGAGCTTATTCAAGAATCATACCCAAAAGCAATTTCAGAAAATAATGTGAGACCAGCCTCATCACCTCAAGTTACAATCGATACAGAAGATCCTAAAAAACCCATTACTTATTCTGCGACCATTGAAGTATTTCCAGAAATTAAACCTAAGCTATCTAGATGGAGTAGTTATGAAGAATACAGCATTGAGATAGAAGAAAGTGATATTGATCTTGCTATTAATGATATTAAAAAAAGGTATGGTGATTGGAACGATGTATCAAGAAAGGCTCAAACAGATGACCAAGTTATTATAGATTTTCTAGGAAAAATAGATGGAGAAGAATTCGAGGGAAATTCTTCAAAAGATTTTAAACTTATATTAGGTAGCAAATCTATGATTCCAGGTTTTGAAGATGGAATTATTGGTAAAGAGGTCTCTAAATTCAATATTAACTGTAAATTTCCAGATGATTATTTTAAGAAAGATCTAGCAGGAGTAGATGTAGAATTTGAGGTAGACCTTAAAAATGTACAAGAAATTACAGAAGCAAAAATAGATCAAGAATTATTCACTAAACTTCAAATGGAAATTAAAGATAAGTCTGAATTTAGGGATGAAATTATTAAAAGAATGAGAAATGAGGTATTAATTCAAGAAAAAGAATTAACTAAGGAATCTATGTATGAAACTTTGCTAAAAACAAATTCATTTAAGGCGCCAAATTCAACAATTAAAGAACAAGCAGACTTAATGCGAAAAGATGCATTAATGAGAATTGGACATACTGAGGAGAATGCAGGTGATGATTTATTTCCTATTGATACTTTCCAAGAAAGAGCTGATAAAAGAGTAAGACTTGATCTATTATTTGCAGAATTGATAAAGCATTTTGAAATCACTGTAGATAAAGGCCAAATCGATAATTTTATTGAAGAAGAATCAAAAAGATATAAAGATCCAGATCAATATAAGAAATGGATTGAAGGACAGCCGCAGCAATTAGAGCAATTTAGAATGATAGTTTTAGAGGAACAATTGGTTGAAAAATTAAAAAATGCACTTAAATCAAAGAAGAAAGTGATAAAATTTTCAGAATTAGCTAATAAATAGGAATAATTATGACAGATATTCATTCAGCCTTGATACCAATGGTTATAGAACAAACCCCTAGAGGTGAGAGGTCATTTGATATTTATTCGAGACTGCTTAAAGAGAGAGTTATTTTTCTTTCTGGTGCAATTGATGACTATATTTCTAATTTAGTTGTTGCACAATTACTATTCTTAGAGTCTGAGAATCCAGAAAAAGATATTTCTATTTATATTAATTCACCTGGTGGTAGTATTTCAGCAGGACTGGCAATTTATGACACTATGCAATTTATTACTCCATCTATTTCAACTATGTGTATAGGTCAAGCAGCTAGCATGGGGGCATTATTATTAGCTGGTGGAGATAAAAAGAAAAGATTTGCTCTTCCTAATTCTAGGATTATGATTCATCAACCTCTTGGAGGCTTTCAAGGTCAAGCATCTGATTTTGAGATACATGCAAAAGAAATTATACATATGAAAAAGATAGTTAATGAAATCCTTGCAAAACATACCGGCCAATCAATTAAAAAAATTGAAAAAGATACTGATAGAGATAATTTCTTAGATGCTAATGCTGCTAAATCATATGGGATCGTAGATAGTATTTTAGAAGAGAGGAAATCAGGATGAGCAAAGAAACATCAACAGATAAATTAAATTGTTCATTTTGTGGAAAGGTTCAAGATGAAGTTAAAAAATTAATAGCAGGCCCAAGTGTATATATTTGTAATGAGTGTGTTGATTTGTGTAATGATATTATTGAAGAAGAAATTAAAAGTGATGATGATGCTCCTTATGATCACCTTTTATCACCAT
>CAJWWR010000060.1 GCA_913048245.1 uncultured Prochlorococcus sp.
TTCTTGAAATTGTTTTGTTAAATATGCAATCAGTAATGCTGTGATAGATACAATGAAAACAAGAAACCCTCCAAGTAGGCTCATTAAAAAATACCTGGAATAATTTGACCAGTTGTTACGTAGGAACCAACAGCTGCTACGAAGCCGAGCATTGCCGCCCAACCGTTAAATCTTTCTGCTTCAGGAGTCATGATTAAAAAATTAAGTATGTAAAGAAATATAACACATCTATTAATTAATGTAAAGAATATTATCTTTATTCCGACATAATTCATTGTATTAATACAGTTATGGAACAGTTTTGTGCAACTACTGTTTAATATCAGGTGATTTTTTATGAGGAAGATTTATACGAACTTATATCAATCTAAAAAGAATTAGGATCAACCCTAGACCTCCTGCTAATTGCCTAAATATGAACTTTGATGGATCATAAATTAATAACCAAAACAATTGGAATATCGCCTATTCCGACCTTTGAAAATCGCCTATATAAAATTGATATGAATGAAGAAAATTTCTAGCTAATGTAGAGTACATCCGTCTATATATTACTGGAATATAAAGGATTTATTATTGTTTACCCAAACTTTATCCAAACCTTTCTCAACTTTAAATTAATACTCTTGCAAATATTCAGCTCGTCATCATTTTGAATTAGAGAATCTTTTTTGATCCTTAATCCGTACAATTTTGTTCATCTAACCGCACACATAAAACTTGAAATTAACTATTCAAATGAATTAGAACGTAAGTTAGTCAAGAGGTAAAGCTTATGGCACTAAACGACAAATTCACTATCCAAGAGATGGATATTAATAGAAAAGAGCTTTCATACGAGATAAAGACAAAAGAACTAAAAGCCTATTGGGGTAAGGAATGTAAACAGCATCCTACTAATAAACATTGCAAAGTTTATTGCGATTAATACTTAATCTTTTAAGTATTCTTACGCTTGATTTTTATATATCATCCGTACTAAAGCATAGTCAGATAGAAAGGAGGACATGCAAATGACTTATTTAGGAATAGAAATTCTATTTTGGACAATTTTAATTTCTTATCTGGGATTAAGGTTCTTTCAAACTTGGGATAGCTTCAAACAGCAATATTAATTAGGAGGGCAAAATGAAACTACAAACACAATTCACTGTTCCAAAAAAAGTGCTGAGAGATTTTGATTATGTAAATAAATTAGAAGTTTTAGAAAAAACTTCTAAGAAAGAATGTCTGGATTATCCTACCCAAGAAGATTGTTTAGTTTGTTGCGACTGACTATCAATTAATAGTTTTCCATAGCTTATAAATTCTAAAAATATTCATGAATTTATTAATGAGAGGTTGAACTATGAAATTAAAATTCTTGCCAACAACTATTTTTAGAGAGACTCCAAAAGTAACATTCTTTGACGCTGGCGTGGAGGCATCTAATGATTGCGATGTAGTAATTCAATCTGAAGAAGCTATATCTTCTCCTAATAATTTTAATGATGAACAATATTATGTTCACAATCATCAAATTGATCAAAATTTAGTTCTTACTTGTGAAAGAAAATTTGTTTTGATAAATCCAACTTGGGACGAGCCTTATCATGTGATTCATCTCAATAGAGAAATGGGAGCACTAGAAATTCCTATTGGTACTTATCAAAGATCAATTTCGGGCAAAGAAGGGAGCGTTGTTTTAAATCAACCTATCAGGGATAAATTTTCTGATCCAGCTCCAGAATTCATACCTCAAAAGCTCAATAAATTAGACCTAATTAAAGCAAGAAACAGTCACCTGTTTATTGAATTTTGGAAAATGATAGAGGACGGAGTTGAATTTGGTGATCCTGATGATCCGCAAGATGGAACACTTGCATTCGCGGTCATTAATGCCATTGGTACAGTTCGAAAAGCATTTGCTGCCGTGGGAAGAGAAGGTGATGAAGAAGACACCGGTACAGAAAGATCATCAAATCAAGGTACAACTTCAGAAAAGTCAGAAAAAGATTCAAGCTATAGTAGTTTAGATGATGCCTTTGCTGATCTGATATAGTACGTTGACAGTCCTATAAATTTAAGGGAGCAGCAATGCTCCCTTTTATTTTGAAAAATTCATAAAAAAAACGTATAATATTTCAAATAGGAGAAAAGAATGTCTGATGACTTTACAAAAGATTTAATCAAGTCACTAAACAAAGACCATGGGTCAAGAGTTGCATACAACTTAGCAGAAGATGAGAGCCCAACTCATGTTAAGCGGTGGGTTAGCACCGGTTCAAAAATGCTGGACTACATATGCGCAAATCAAAAAAATGGCGGATTTCCTGAAGGAAGGATAGTAGAGATATTTGGTCCACCTTCAATCGGAAAGTCACATATCGCAACTCAGATTGCCAGAAGTACTCAGCGTATGGGAGGTATTGTTGTTTATATTGATACCGAAAATGCGACCTCTGTTGAAAATTTAGGCAACTTAGGTGTCGATGTCTCAAGTAGATTTGTGTATGTTGACACACACTGCACCGAAGAGGTTCTTTCTATAGCAGAAAAAACTATTCTTAAGGCTCGAGCATTGGGTAAAGATGTTCCGGTGACTGTAATATGGGATTCTGTTGCTGCATCTTCCCCAAAGGCAGAATTATTGGGAGATTATGATAAAGATTCTATAGGTTTGCAAGCGAGGGCGATAAGTAAAGGGATGAGAAAAATAACGGGAGTTATTGGACAAACCAATAGCTTGTTTGTTATATTAAATCAAATTAGAACAAAAGTTGGAGTTATGTAT
>CAJWWR010000061.1 GCA_913048245.1 uncultured Prochlorococcus sp.
GAAAAGAATTATCTTCAGTCCCTTTATCAGAGGTGGATTTCCCGAGAGTTGTTTATATGGTTGTGGATAAGAAAATTGAGTTAGAGATAAAACTATTAAAGGATTTTCCAGAATGGCAATTTTTACCTCAAGATGATTTGAGTAGAAAAACGATAGAAATATTTTTTGATTTAAATCTTGCTAAAAGATCTTGTAATAAAGAGCAAAAGGTACTTAAAGTCCCAAATACTGATGTATTTAGAATCGCATCACCTGTACTTATTGCTAAAGGCATTTCAAGAATAGTTTGTGCTGAAAATCTAATAGCTCTTTGAGCTATTTTTTATTTATTATTGATATTAAAATCAATAAAGCATCCTAAAACAGAACCTAATATAAAACTAGACCCGACTACAAAACTTATTGGGAGTTCAATAGTTTCGTTAATTAATAGGTCTACTTTGCTTTTGTTTGAACTATTTTGTATCCCAATAAATAAAAGCGCAAATAAACAAGAATTGAAAATTGCTGAGTATAATAATTTTTTTATAAATAAGCTCATATAAATTAATAGTTTATTTTAATTTTAAATCAAATTATAAACTTCGCTTTTCTTTAGACCATTTTTCTTCGCCAAGTATTTTGATGCTGCTGACAAACTTAGGCCGGCATCTATTAAATCATTGAGATCTTTTTTAATAATTGATTTATTAGGATTGAAATCTCTTTTTTTAATACCTTTTATAACGATTGTTATTTCACCGATAATATCTTTATCTCTGAAAAATTCTATAACGTTATTAATATTATTACCTACATGTTCTTCAAATTTCTTTGTTAATTCTCTGGCTACCATAATTTCTCTATCTCCTCCACAGAATTCAAGTAATTCCTGTAGTAATTTCCTGAGTCGCTTAGGTGATTCATAGATTATAGTTGTTTTTTCATTTTTACTAATCTCAAAAAGAATTTTTTCTCTATCAATTTTCTTTTTAGGAAGAAAGCCTTCAAATATAAAACTAGAGGAGGGTAGTCCACTTGAAACAAGCGCTGTTATTGCAGCACATGCGCCAGGAACGCAAATCATATCAATCCCTTCATTTTTTACGCTCCTAGTAATATCTTCCCCTGGATCGCAAATCCCAGGCATACCAGCATCACTTACAATGGCAATTGATTTTCCTTCCTTAAGATCTTTTACTATTTTTGGAATTTTTATTAAAGAATTATGTTTATTAAAACTTATTAGTTTATTTGAAATATTGAACTTGTTCATTATTTTTTTTGTTTGTCTTGTATCCTCACAAGCAACTAAGGAAACATTTTGTAGAATATTTAATGCTCTTTGGGAGATATCATTTAAATTCCCAATTGGAGTGCCAACTATATATAAAATACCGTTTTCCGGTTCCTCCTTTCTATGGGATAATAAGGAATTATTATTCATTTAATGATTGAATTACCCTCTGGTGTTGGTATTAATAATCTTATCGATGATATAAGAATTTTAAGCTGGCAAGCAGCTGATATTTTGCTTTATTACGCTAAATTGTTAGAAAATTCAGATGATAAGAGAAATATAGTAAAAAATAATAATGAAGACGATCCTGTTACTTTGGCTGATCTAAAAGTTAATGAATTAATTATTAAAGGAATAAATGAAAAATATAAAAATATTAATTGGGATATTTTGAGCGAAGAAAATGTAAAAATTTCTTCAAAAACTTTTGATAGTAAGACTGACTGGATCTGGGTTCTTGATCCTCTTGATGGAACAAAGGATTTCATCCAAGGAACGGGCAACTATGCAATGCATTTAGCATTGAACTTCAAACAAAAGCCGTATATTGGTTTTGTTTTGATTCCAGATAAAAATCAATTATGGATCACTGATGGAGAAAAAACTTGGTGTGAAAAAAGAGACGGATCAAAATATAAACCAATTGTTTTAAAGAGTAAAAAGCTTCAAGAAATGACTTTAGTAACAAGTAAAAATCATGGGAATGAAATTTTGCAAAATTTAATTAAGAGAATTAATTTCAACAATGTCCAAATAATGGGAAGCATTGGCTGCAAATTAGCATCTATAGTCAGGGGAGATAGTGATATTTATATCTGCCTAAGTTTACCTAAGAAAAGCTCTCCAAAAGATTGGGATTTTGCCGCACCAGAATCTATTCTTAAGGCAGCTGGCGGTGCAATTACAAATTTAGATAATGAAGAATTAACCTATGGACTAACTTGTTTTGAACATGGGGGTATTATAGTAGCAACTAATAATAAGAATACTCATGGGAGTATTTGTCTAGAAATAAAGAAAATTATTGAGGAGAATGGAATTTATCCCCTCTAGTTTTTAATTAAGAGGAGCAACTGGAGTTGGAGTTGGTTCAGGATAAGACATTCCACTATTTTGTCCTACACCTCTCAAAGTAAGATTAATTCTTCCTCTGCTATCAATTTCTCTAACTCTTACGGTTACTTCATCACCTTGTCTTACTACATCTTCGACTCTCTCAACTCTAGCTTCAGATAATTGAGAAATGTGAACCATACCTTCTTTGCCAGGCAATATTT
>CAJWWR010000062.1 GCA_913048245.1 uncultured Prochlorococcus sp.
GTTGTCTTTCCTACCCCTCGGATTCCTGTTAGGATAAAGGCATGCGCTATTCGATCGCTCTCAAAAGCATTCTTTAATATTTTTACTAATAGGTCCTGACCAATTAAATCCTCAAAAGATTTTGGTCTATATTTCCGAGCAAGTACTTTATATGAATCCACTTCAGAACCCGTTACAATCTCAATTTAAATTAATTAATTTTTAATTACATAGGTGAGAGGTTGAACGACCCGAACTGAACTCGTTACGGCTGCTTCCTTCCGGACCTGACCGGGTTGGCGAGGTGTTCGCCCGTGCCAACCTCTCAGAAGTTATTATATAAAAAATTTTATTAAAAACAAGCAAGTCCAAACGTTTAAACTTTCAGTTACTAAAAGTTTTTGTTAGCCTTATTTTAATACTTGGTTAAAAAACATGTTATCGGAATATTCCTAATGAAGTCTAATTTTAATTTAACTTTTTCTACTGACAAAATAGATAAAGCATCTCATATAAGAAAAGATAAAAATAAAATTGACTTATTGGCTTCGAATTCCAAATCTTTAAATTTAATTGTTTGGCAAGGAAAGATTCTTTTAGATTGGCAGAATGAAAGCCCAAAGATTTGCTATATTCCTTTTGATCATAAGTTCTTGCAAAAAGCTAACAGAATAGCTTTTCTGGGCTTTACAGAAACTCTCTCCCCTATATTCTTGTATGCTTTGCCTAATTGGAAAAATGAAAGAGAAAATTATGAGAAAATATTAGGAAAATTTGTGGACAATGAAGAGGTTACTCATCCTTACTTGCCATTAGAGAATCGCTTTACTGATCTTAAAAAGGTTCTTATAAACTTGAGCAGTGAAGAACTTAGCATCTGTGGAATTGCAAAAAGTTTATTCGAATGGCATGATAGCAATAAACATTGTTCACGTTGTGGCGATGTTAATAAAATTTTTGATAGTGGATGGGAACTCTCCTGTTCTAAATGTAAAAATAAAGTATTCCCCAGAATTGATCCAGTCGTAATAATGTTAATAGAGAGAAAAGACTCAATTCTTTTAGGTAGATCTTCCTTCTGGCCAAAGGGGATGTACTCTTGTCTAGCAGGATTTTTAGAACCAGGTGAGCGCGTTGAAGACGCTGTTAGAAGAGAAACATTTGAGGAGGTTGGAATTAAACTTAGTTCTATAGAGTATGTAACAAACCAAGCTTGGCCTTTCCCTCATTCACTTATGATAGGGTGTCGCGCCACTGCTAAAAGTAGCAACTTGCAAATTGATTATTCAGAGCTGGAAGATGCCAGGTGGTTTACAAAAAAAGAACTAATACCCCTTCTAGAGAATAATAATTTTAGCCTTAAGTTGGCTAGAAAGGGTACAATAGCTAATTATTTAATAGAAAACTGGATCAAAAGGTCAGAATGATTAGGATCCACCTCCTGTCCTAAATTCATGCCCACTGTAAACACCTATTATCTTAATCATTGACGTGAAGAACGACAGTTCATCAATTGCCAACTTAACACCGTCATCATCGGGATGGCCTTCAAAATCAATAAAAAACTGGGTAGTATTAAAAGATCCACCAAGCATATAGCTTTCTAATTTAAGTAAATTTACACCATTTGTGGCAAAGCCGCCAAGAGCCTTATATAGGGCGGCTGGCAAATTTCTTACTTGAAAAACTATTGAAGTTATCATCAATTTTTTGTTTCGTTCTGGATAACTGGATTCTGGGGCCATTACCAAAAATCGAGTAGTATTGTTTGTCATATCTTCAATACCTGAGGCAAGCGTATTTAAATCATAAATTTTTGCAGCAAGAGGAGAAGCCAATGCTCCCATTGTCATATCATTTTGATTAGCAACCATCTCAGCGGAACCAGCGGTATCAACCCCTACTACTCCCTTTATTTTATTCTTATTTAGAAATTTCCTGCATTGACCTAACAGCACCGTATGACTGATAGCAGATTTTACCTCTTTAATTTCTACCCCATGTTTTGCCAATAAATTAATTCTGACCCTTAAGAAATGCTCCTGAACAATGAAAAGTTTTGAGGCAGGCAGCAGTTTATGAATATCTGCTACACGTCCATAGGTAGAGTTTTCGACAGGAAGAATTGCAAATGAAGAATCACCATTACGAACGGCTTCAATGGCCGCCTCAAAGCTAGAGCAAGTTAAAGGTTCGGCATCAGGGTTTATTTCCAGTAAAGCCTGATGTGAGTACGATCCTAATTCTCCCTGGAAAGAAACTTTCTTATTCATATTTTGAGTGACCATGTCTTATTTGTCGCGGAATATTTTCTTGATATATAGTTCTATTATTAGTTAAAAGGAATTTAGAAAGATTTTACAACATTAATCTTAATAAAAATTAAAGAGGTTCAGGTATGGATACAATGGAGTGGACTAAAATTGTTGGGGGGCTATGTGGTTCTCTTCTTGTATTTCTATTAATACAATGGGGCACAGAAAGCATTTATCATGGGTCTGATCATATAGATCATGGGGAACATCATGCTAGCCAAAAGCTAGACCATCACTCTGAAACTACTGAACTAGCC
>CAJWWR010000063.1 GCA_913048245.1 uncultured Prochlorococcus sp.
AAGTATCATATTGATTGTAAGCAGGTATATCTAAACGTAAGCCAACTAATTCATTTTGTTTTAGTGTTGTTACTCGAGCAAATCCATCCTTAATTTCAAGCTTTGCAATCTCTGAAGGCCTTATCCCGAAGACAGAATATAAGATAACAAGTCCTCTCATTTCATGTTCTCCATCTCTTTCAAGAGCTTCTAAAAGCATCTCTAAATCTCTTGTAGAAACTGGTTGCCTTACTTTGGTTTTTGCTGCATTTTTAGAAACTGCACCAATGTATTTTCTACATTGCCTTGATGTAATTGGCAGCCATTCCATTGCCAAATATTTCTTTTCTAGAACTGCCCAATTAAGAAATGCTCTTATATCTCCCATATCTCTTTTCCTGCCCATTCCACCTTTAGGCATACTTTCTCCAAAATGTAATTCTGCATATTTTCTGAATAGTTGTTCTGCATTTCTGGGTTTTTGTTTTGCTTCAAAACATTCAAGTATTCTCTCCATCCTTAACTTCAAACCAGTAAGAGTTGTCTTTCTTCTATCCCCTCTTTCCACATTAATAAACTCATCTTGTAATGATTTCCAGTTAATAAAAGCTTTACCGTGAGCATCAATTTTGCCACCACAAAGTAATTCTTTTGCTTTTGATAATTCAATATTTCTTTCACGCATTAGGTCTGAAAGTTTCTTAACAGTTCTCACAATGTCATCTTGGTTCTCAGCATCAAAATCAATATCTAATAAAACTACACTTCTTTCGCCAGTTAAATATCTAAAAGAGACTCTTGTTAAAAGTCTTCCTTTGCTTTTTCTTCCTTCCACACTCCACCCATGACCAACCTGACTTTTTAAGTAGGTGCGGAATTGCTTGAGAACAGCTCCAGAAAGCATGCTACAACTTGTAAATCTCTAGGTGCATTTTAAGGTGCAGATTTCAATAATCAAACGCTATAAAGTACTATAGGAATTACGGACGTTACGAAAGAAATCTTTAGATTGATTGATATGACTGACGTTTCGAGATTTGGGGCCATAGCTCAGCTGGTAGAGCACCTGCATGGCATGCAGGGGGTCTGCGGTTCAAATCCGCATGGCTCCACTTAATTTTTTCAGTCATACCAATAGTTTTCAGACGGCGTTTAGTAATAACATAACTTTTGTACGTACTTGTCCAAGCTTGTTTAAGCAATTCTGCACCCTAAAATGCACTTATAAGAATTTTATTTCTTCAATTTAATGAATATATTATTTATTTTTTTATTGATGTTTTTTTTATTACCAGTTAAGGTCAATTCGGAGAATCAAATACAATTAATAAAAGAATGTAATTCAGTAGAATTTAATGATTTATATATTCAAGAAGCCTACAACTTTGGTAGACATATCCAGAATCTTATAACTAATAAGGATATAGAAGGAATATTCGAAGTTGTTTTGTCTAAAGAATTGATTAATGGACCAAGAAGAGATTATGCCTTAAATAAAAGCTTTGATGAAATCTTCCCACAGGAATGGGTTGATAAAATTATCAATAGCGAAATATCCTGCGAGCCAGTTGGATGGAGAGGTTTTATGATCTCAAATGGTTTAATATGGTACGACAAAACTAAAGAGGGAAATTGGACTATTATTTCAATTAATGGAGTCAATCAAGAAAGCTTTAATAATGCAGAACTTATTGGATGGCAAACTGATAAAGGAATAATCCCCCCATCTTGTTTCCCTATCTTTGGATATTTTGAACCAAAGATAAATTACTTTACCCAGAAATTTGGAATTAAAGATAGAGATTTGTTTAAATATAATCCTGGACAATTTATTGGAGAAACAATCCCTTTAAATCATTCTCTTAACTTCACAACAGAGAATGATAATCTTTATGCAATAACAATTCATTTAGATCAATGTTTTAATTGGCAATTAGAAAATGGCTTTGCTCATAATTATGAAAGAAATTCAGATTTAATTATCTTTGATAATGTGATTTATCAAAGCAAGAATATTGGAGGAGAAATAATTAAAGATGAATATAAAACTCACTATGAAGTCCTTTCTAAAATAAAGCTATCTTTATGCGATGAACTAGCACTGCAATTAAGAAAGAAATGTTCAGATTCATATTTGATAAAAATCGGACGTAAATCTGGAGGTAGTATTGGATTGCTTGAATCATATTATATCTTTGGCGTTTTTGAAGATGAGGATAAGAATCAATATTTAGTCCCTTTAAAATATTTTGATAACAGAAATTTGGCTTTGGACTTTTTAAAAAATTTAGAATAAATTTTATTCTATGATGTTATTGCTTGTGTTTCTTCACTAATATTTAATAATTATGAATAGAAAATTTAAAATCATAGGAAAATACAAATAATGATACGTTCTTTTTTAACTCCAATATTTATAGTTATTTATTTTTTAAATATAGGTTTTATTAATAAAAATCAGCCAAATTTAAAAGGATTGATTTG
>CAJWWR010000064.1 GCA_913048245.1 uncultured Prochlorococcus sp.
ATGAATTAAAATATAAGTTCTATAGATTTTCTTGTGGTAGAGATCAGAAATTGGACAATTTATGGGGAGATAAGGCTAGATCGTTAGAACTTTGGTCTGAAAAATAATAAATTGTTAATCTTATTTGTTTTTAATCCATTGGACTATAGTCTTAACTCCAAAACCTGTAGCTCCTGATGGATTAATTCCTTTATTTTTATCAGTCCAACAAGTGCCTGCTATATCTATATGAGCCCATTTGATCTTGTCATCAAAGAATTCTTCTAAAAACAAGGCAGCAGTTATAGAACCACCGGCTCTTGGCCCTGTATTTTTCATATCAGCTATATGAGACTTTAAACCTTCTTTATAGGATTTCTTTAACGGCATTTGCCATAATTCTTCTCCTACTTCTGCTGATGCATCTTTTAAGTCTTTTGCTAGATCGTGATTGTTGCTCCAGAAACCAGCTACATCATTACCTAAAGCAACTACGATTGCTCCAGTTAAGGTGGCAAGATCAATTATTGAATCCGGCTTTAAGTTTGATGCGTAAGTTAAAGCATCCGCTAATGTAAGCCTACCTTCAGCATCAGTATTATTAATTTCAATAGTCTTACCGTTGGAGGCTGTTACTACGTCACCTGGATGTACAGCAGATCCATTAATCATATTTTCGCACGCTGCAACTATAAAATGTATTTCTAGTCCTTCTGGTTTTATAGCGCCTAGTGCTTTTGCAGCTCCTAAAACTGCAGCACTTCCCCCCATATCATATTTCATCATTTCAATTTGAGATGCTCCTACTTTTAAATTATATCCTCCTGAATCAAAGGTTAAACCTTTGCCAACAAGTGCAATCTTTTCTTTAGTAGGACCCTGTGACTTTAAAGTAAGGTGTATAAATTTAGGCTCTAAATCAGAACCTTTTGCTACTGCTAAATATGCTCCCATTCCTAACTCCTCACATTCTTTTTTATCTAGTATTTTTATTCCCAAACCATGGTCTTTAGCTATTTTTGATGCTTGTATAGACATTTCTTTAGGGGTAAGAATATTGGGAGGAGCAGCTACTAGCCTCCTAGCTAGTTCGACACCTTCGCAAATTGATTCTGTCTCTTTGAAACTAATATCGTTGAATTTAGTTAAATTCAAAAACTCGATTTCTTTAAGAATCTTTTTTTCATCTCTTTTTCTATTAAATCTATTGTCCTTATAAGATGATAATCTTGTTGAAGCTGCAAGATGAATTATTTCTTCTTTTGAATTTATTAATTCCCAAGGCAATAAGATACTAATTTTTTCATCTTTATCAACAAACTTTCTAATAATCTCTGATAAAGAATTTTTAATATCATTAATTTTAATTCCTTTTGATTTTCCGAGACCAATAAGTGTTAAAGTTTCTATTTTTTGATCTAAAAATTCAAAGCTTAAAGTTTTTGTTTTTTTACCTTCGAATTTATTTTGTTTTACTTTTTTTATTAATAATTCTGGCTCAATAACAAATTTAATATTTTCCAATTGGCTTTCAATATCTTCTTCAAAAACTCCAAATATTAATGAAGTTCCTTGCCAATTAGCTAGATTTTTATTGAAAGTGGAAAATTGCATTTTGAAAAAATGGATTTAATTAACTGTTAGTTGTTTGTGAAAGTGGTTGACCACCTATTTCTTGTTTCTTTATTAAATGGAGGTAACCATAAATATATTAGTTTCTGTTCTAATTTACGTCTTAATTTTACTTCTTTGGGGACATCTAAAAAAAAACGTATATCTTGGTGACTTGAGAGATTATTGGAAGCTAGGGATTCTTTATAGTTACTTAGGTAATTTTTGCAGTCATGAACTCCTTTCCATCTTTTATTCGCAGAATTAGTTTCCCCGATATAAAGGATTATCCTAGAATCTTTCATAGTGTCAATTACGAAATACATAGCTGGACCATCATGTACATATTTTTTAGCTCTCCAAAAACTCAATGAAAGTGGCTGAAGTGAGAATGGATCAATTTTTTTATCATCAAAATTATAATTATCATTAATAAATGTTTGTTGAGAAATTTTATTGCTATTGCCTTCTGAAATTTTGGATTGATGCGCATAAATTTTATTTCGCCAGATCATTATGGTTTCACTTTTGACTCTCAAAATATTTGAGTGTTGCAGATTAGTTGAGGTATTTGTTGAGGAATCAAACAATTCAAATTGCCTATTTTCTTTTGAAATATTATTATTTGAATTTTTCAAGATTACTTTTGGTATTAATCGATTTTAATTCTGAATAAATATAATTCAGAGATTTATTTATAAACTAAAATTTTATTAATGTTCTAATCAATTTAAAAGATTCTTGTTATCTTGGAGTAGAACTAAATTTGCGAAGATAAAAAA
>CAJWWR010000065.1 GCA_913048245.1 uncultured Prochlorococcus sp.
CAAATATTCTGCTGGTCTAAGGGATGGTACACAAATCCAAAGATCAGATATATCTACTGCAATTACGAGATTATGGGATTTAGGCCTATTTGAGGACGTTAATATTGTTTTAAACAATGAATCACAATATGGCGTAGAAATAACAATCAAAGTGTCAGAGAGTCCAATTCTTAATCAGGTGTTGTTCGAGGGTATGACCGTTCGAGAAGGAAGATTCAGAGAAAAAATTGAACTTAGGTCTGGGCAGCGTATTAAGCCAAATTCAATTGACAAAGCTGTTAGAAAAATCACAGAAATATATAAAGATGACGGATATTTCAACGTAGAAATATCTTCTTCAGTTATTGTTCCTCAAGATACAATCGTGAGAGTAGATTATCCTAGAGACGTTTTATTTACTATTAATGAAAACACGAAATACAGATTAAAGAATATAACTTTTAATGGTAATAAAAGTTTTTCAGAAAGAAAACTCAGAAGAGAGTTAACAAATACCAAGCAAAAAAAATGGTGGACATTTTGGGTAAAGAATTTTGACCCTAAAACATTTACGGAAGACAAAGAGACATTATCAACTTTTTATCAGAATGAAGGTCATCGAGATTTTAGAGTATTAAGCGATAGCTTAATTGTTAATGAAGACGATGCATCATTAACCCTTCAAATAAATATTGAAGAGGGACCAAAATATTTCTATAGAAACTTCATTTTTGATGGCAATCAAATTGCAGAAGAGGATGAGTTAAAAAGGCTTCTAGGAATTCAATCTGGAGATATGTTTTCCAAAGAACAGTTTGACAAATCAGTTTATGAAAATATGATGAGTACCTATCAAGATAAAGGATATATTTTTAGCAGTGTGACACCTGAAGTTACTCCTGCTGGAAAAGATTCATTAGATGTTAAGTTTGTTTTTAATGAAGGTAATAAGGTATATGTAGAAAATATTTTTGTTTCTGGAAATGAAAAAACTAGAGAAAATGTTATTAGAAGAGAATTAAAGCTTTATCCAGGAGATGTTTTCAGTAGATCTAAACTGATGAGGAGTCAAAGAGATATATGGATTTTAAATTATTTTGATAATGTGATTCCTGATGTAACCCCAATATCAGACGATAAAGTAAACCTTGATTTTGTTGTTGAGGAAAAAAAATCAACGCAAAGAATCAATGCTAACCTTGGCTTTACAGGTGAATACGGTATAACTGGGGGGGCAGGTGTTGAGTTCGATAATTTTAGAGGAAAGGGGCAAAAGCTAAATATTGGGGCAAGTACTGGTACTAATTTTTCAATTTATACTACGCAAGAGCCTTCAAAATACAGATCATTAAATATTAGCTTCCAAGATCCAATGATTAATGATAGCCCTTATCTTGTAGGGGCATCTATTTTTTATTCTTTTAGAGGTTCATCTACAAACTATTATTTCCCATTAGATTTTACTGTAGGAGGAGCAGTAGCAAGCTTTGGTAGGAGATTAGAATGGCCAGATGATTTCTTTAGAGTAATGTGGTCAGCAAAGTTCATGCAAAAAGAATATGAAGGCTCACAATCCGATATAGATAATTATATTGGCGGACTACAGAAGACCAGAGGTATTAGTTTATCTCAAGTATTATCGAGAGATAGTAGAAATAGAGCAGAATTCCCTACCAATGGTTCAACATTTATTTTAGAGAATACTTATTCTGGTGGATTTCTTGGAGGAAACGAGAATTTTCAAAAGCATATGCTAACTCTTGATTGGTTTACTCCTACTTTTTCAAAGTTTGTTTTATATAATTCAGTAAAGCTTGGCGTTATTAAAACCATAGATGTTGGCGATGACATACAATCATTTGTTCCATTTGACGAAAGATTTATTATGGGAGGTAATGGTATACCTTACGGCAATGCATTAAGAGGTTATCCCGATAATGCTATAGGGCCCCAAACTGTTTCAGGTCAAGCAGTCGGTGGTAATTCAATGGGCAGATTTGTAACAGAGCTTAGATTCCCACTTTCTGAAAATCCTGTAATTTATGTAATGGCATTCGGAGAAATGGGGAATGTGTGGAATACATCTGCATTGACAGAGCCGTTTTACATTGATAGATTTAGCTCAATTTCAATGAAAAAGTCTGCTGGAGTTGGTGTTAGGTTTTTTATGCCAGGTATTGGTAAAT
>CAJWWR010000066.1 GCA_913048245.1 uncultured Prochlorococcus sp.
AAATTTTAGTTTTTTTAATTACTATTATTCTTAATTCAAATAACGATAAATTATTTGGGCTTTGGAAGTCTATTGAGGAAAACAACCCAAATTATATCAATTTAAAACCAAATGGAGATTTCTTTAAAATCAATAAAAAGGAAACAAAAAAACTTAAATATTCCTTACATGAAAAATACATTCAAATTGAAGGAATAGATGGAAATTTTAAGGAAGAACCATATTATTTGACTGGTGACACACTTGTATTTCAGTCAATAAAAAATGGAAAAATTGTAAAAACAAAATACATCAGACAGAAGTTAGCTCTATAAATGCCTAAAAAAGAAAAAGAAAGTAAGGGTCATCTTGCACAGATAGTTAGACGAAAAAATTCAACTAAAATTAAACCGTCAGGAAAAATTTATAAAAGATCAAAAAGAATTAAAGATGAATAAACTAATAATTTTCATTTTAATACTTTCTATTAATACCGCAGCCTCCCAGTCACGAAATAAAATTTTAGAAGTTTCAAATAAAGTAATTCAAAATAATTGGAATAATTTTTTTGAGATGCTTTCAATACCAAATGATGGGTATGATTCACCTAATATTGAAAAAAATATTATTTGGTGTGAAGAGACCTTCTCAGATCTAGGTTTCAATGTTGAAAGAGTTAATGCAGAAAGTACAAGCCCATCAATGCCAAACCACCCTCTTTTAATAGCAAATAAGTTTGTTTCCAATAAATATAAAACAGTCCTTATTTATTTTCATATGGATGGGCAACCAGTTGATCCAAGTAAATGGAATCAAAAGGATCCATTTATACCTATACTAACTGAAAATATTGATGGCAACTGGGTAGAAATTGATAGAGATAGAATTAATTATAATCCTGACCCTGACTGGAGAATTTTTGGGAGATCTACAAGTGATGACAAAGGGCCACCAATGATGTTAGTTAATGCATTAAAAATTCTTGAAGAATTAAATAAAAAACCAAAGTTTAATTTAAAATTAATTATTGATTTTCAAGAAGAGATGGGTTCTCCTACTGTTGTAAGTGCTGTTTCTTTACATAAAGAAAAATTAAAATCAGATTTTTTATTAATAATTGATGGGCCAAGACATCCATCAAATAAACCAACTCTCACTTTTGGTGCTAGAGGTATTAGCAGAATTACTCTTAAATCATATGGACCAATCAAACCTCAGCATAGTGGCCATTTTGGAAATTATGCTCCAAATCCTGCAATGAATTTATCAAAAATTCTTTCATCAATGAAAGATTATGATGGTGTTGTAACAATTCCTGGATTTTATGATGGTGTTATTTTAACAGAGGATGTTAAAAGAGAACTTGATGCAGTTCCAGACGATGAAGAAAAAATTAGGGAAGACCTTATGATTTCATCATCAGACAAAGTTGGAAGCAATTATCAGGAAGCAATTCAATATCCTTCGCTCAATGTAAGAGGTTTGAATTCAGGTTGGGTTGGAAAAGAGGCAAGAACTATTGTTCCTGATGTAGCTGTTGCTGAAATAGATGTAAGACTAGTCAAAGAAAGTAAACCAAAAGAACTACTTAATTTGATAAAGAATCATATAATAGATCAAGGAGCTTATGTTATTGAAGGTAGAGAACCATCAAGTGAAGAAAGACTTACTAAAAAAAATATAATTAGATATGATTCTAAGATTAGTTATTTAGCATATAGAACAGAAATAAATTCACCAATTGGTAATTGGGCTACGAGAGCACTAAAAAAAGCTTTTCTTGAAGATCCTATAAAAAAAAGAACATCCGGAGGCTCTATTCCTATTTCACCTTTTGTTACTACATTAAATGTTCCAGCCTTAACTTATCCCTCAGTTAATAAGGATAACAACCAACATAGTCCAAATGAAAATATTAGAGTGGGTAATTTTATTGACGGAACTCTTGGTATGGTATATCTTTTGTTAGAAGATATTGATTAGTGTCTGTCTGGTATTATAATCCACGCTATAATATAGGTTAATATTCCACCTCCTAACATTAATGATGTTGCTATAAACATTAATCTAATTATAACTGGATCAATAGAAAAATATTCACCTAGACCTTCACAAACACCTCCTAAAATTCCATTATAACTGTCTCTTTTAACTTTTCTCATTTAATCTAAATTAA